>JAJXYI010000160.1 GCA_021780625.1 bacterium
GCCGGACCCCGCGAGCCTCAACGGCAACCCCGGAGCCGCCAGCATCGCCCAGACCTTCGTCCCTCACCGCGACATCCGGCTCGGGCGCATCGCCCTCTACGCCGGCGACGGCTTCGGCACCTCGCCGTCCACCCCGCTGAAACTCGCGCTCTATGACCTCGGGCCGGCCACACCGGCCTCCGAGCTTCCATCCTACACGACCGGCCGCGACCTGCTCGGCGACGGCGCCGGCCTGACCGTCGCCTGCGCCGTGCTCGCGCCCGGCATCCTGAACATCGATTTCTCGGGCTCCAACCGGGTGCACCTGAAAGCCGGCCACCGCTACGCGTTCGAATTGGCCGGCGCCCGCGGCTCGGCTCCGCTCTTCTGGCGCCAAAGCCGCTCCGACGTCTATCCCGAGGGCGCCGCCTATCGTGACCAGGCGCTCGCAAAGGGCCCCAAGAACGCCCCGACCGACTTCGCCCTCGCCCTCTACCCTGCCCGTTGACCGGTGCAGTTGACCATCACCGAAATCAACACACACGATGCTGCCGATTTCCGAAACCCGTGAGCGCTGAAATTCGAGCCGGCGGATTCCATCGTTCCGGCTCATCGATGGCTCACCCGCGCATGGACCCTGTCGACTCAATCCATCGAACGGACTCAGCTCGTTTGCCATGACCGATGCCAGGACTGATGTCGTGGTCCTTCGAATACCCACCTCCCTCAAGAAACTGAAAACACAACCCGTCATGATATCCCCGTTCCGCTCCTCGTCCCTCCGCCGCCTCACATCGCGGCCGGCCCTTCAAGCCTTGGCATTCCTGGCGACCACGCTTCTCGTCGCGCCGCTCGCGGAAGCCCAAGCTTCGCCGGCCGCCGCCCCCGCACACTGGGTCGGCACTTGGGCCGCATCCGCCCAGGCCGTCGAACCCGCACTGATGCCGCCCAATCCGCCCGGGCTGGTCGACTCGACGGTGCGCCAGATCGTCCATGTCTCCATCGGAGGCTCTAGCCTGCGTATCCGGATCTCGGACGCGCTCGGCGGTTTTGACAGGGACGGCCTCACCATCGACCACGTGGAGATCGCGCGTTCGGAAGGCGGAGCCAGGATCGACCCCGCAACGTGCCACGCCGTCACCTTCAACGGCCTCAGCTCGGTGACGTTTTACCGGTGCGAGCTCCTGGTGTCCGATCCGGTCGCCTTTGACCTCACCGCCGGATCAAACCTTGCGGTGACATTCCATGTCCGGGACACCGCGAAATGGGTCACTGGACATCGCTCCGCGCGCTGCTTCGTTTACGTCGCCAAGGGCGATGACGTAAGCGCCCCCGACCTGCCGCAGGCGGTCAAGACCGAGAGCTGGTACTTCCTCTGCGGCGTGGACGTGCTCGCCCCGTCGAACTCGGCGGCGATCGTCTGCCTCGGGGATTCCATCACGGACGGCAAGGGCTCGACCGAGGGCGAAAACCGCCGCTGGCCCGACCTGCTCGCCGCGCGCCTCCGGGCGGACAAGAGCCTCGCCGACATCGGTGTGCTGAACGAGGGCATCGGCGGCGGCGCAGTCTGGCGCGGCGGAATCGGCGAGACCGCAATCGCACGCCTCGACCGCGACGTCCTGGCGATGCCCGGAGCCCGCTGGCTGATCGTGTTCGAGGGAATCAACGACCTGGGCGGCGGAAAAGTGACCGCCGGAGAAATCATCCGCGCCTACCAGCAGCTCATCGTCCAGGCCCACGACCGCGGCTTCCGCGTCTACGGCGCCACCATCACGCCCTGCGGCCGCTCCTTCTATGCCAGCCCCCGGCTCGAGAAGGCCCGCCAGGTGATCAATGAATGGATACGAACCTCCCATGCCTTCGACGCGGTGATCGATTTCGACGCGGCGCTGCGCGACCCCGCGCATCCGGACCAGCTGCTTGCGTCCGTGGACAGCGGGGATCACCTGCATCCGAACGACGCGGGCGCCCGCCGACTGGCCGACGCCGTCGACCTGTCGCTGTTCAAGCCCTGACCGGGGCCGCTTCCGTCCGGGGTGCGCGCGGACCGGCGCATCCCGGGGCCCGATACTTGGGGCTGGCCACGTATCGTCCGAACCGCATGCTGGCCGACCACCAGCCGCCGTGGCTCCCCCCTGCGATGGCTTCAGTCCAGCCATCTGCAGCCTCCCAGCCATGCTCTCCGACCTTCGGTTTGTCCTCAGGTCCCTGATACGCAATCGCACGTTCACGCTCGTGACCGTGCTGACGCTCGCCCTCGGCATCGGCGCCGCCGCCGCGATCTTCAGCGTCGCCGACCGCGTGCTGTTCTCGGTGAACCGCTTCCCCGATGGAGTCTACCTCATCGGCGGCCGGAACGGCAATGGCCTCTACATGCCCTTGAGGTTTCCGTTCATGGTCGACGCCTACGAGCGTTCGTCAGCAATGAGCGAATACGGCAAGGTCGCGTACATGAGTGGAAACGTGCTTGTGAACGGGCGCCCGGTGGAGACGAGTTGGCAGGGGATTTCTCCCAATCTGTTTCCCATGCTCGGCGTCCAACCGGCCCTCGGGCGCAACTTCCTGCCCGGCGAGGCGACGGAAGGTGCGGACCATGTAGTGATCATCAGCTACAATTTCTGGCAAAAATACCTCGGCGGCGCCCCTGACGCCCTTGGAAAGCAGCTCCAGGTCGGCGACGACCTCTGCACCGTCGTCGGAGTGCTCAAGCCAGACCAGGAACTGCCCGTCTACTTCTATTCCGACCTCTACCGTCCCCTCGTCTACCGGGTGAATCCCGCCACTCCCTGGATGCCCCAGACATGGATTCTTGGAAAGCTGCGCCCGGGACAGACGCCCGCTGCCGCCAGGGATATGCTCCAGAACGCAAAGATCGACGTTCCCGTCTTCATGCGCGATTTCGTCGGACACGACCGGGTCGTCC
>JAJXYI010000415.1 GCA_021780625.1 bacterium
TCGCTCACCCTCCCCTTCATGGCGCTCGGCGCGTCGGGCGTCATCAGCGTCGCCTCCAATCTCCTCCCGCGCGAGGTCTCGCGCATGGTCGCCTCGGCCCTCGATCACGATTTCACCGCCGCCCTCAAGCAGCACCGCAAGCTCTACCCGCTCTTCAAGGCGCTGTTCATCGAGCCGAATCCCGTGCCCGTCAAGGTCGCCCTGGCCCGCGCCGGTATCATCGGCAGCGACGAGGTCCGCCCGCCGCTGTGCGAGATGACCGACGCCACCCGCGCCACCCTGCTCAAGGTCCTGGCCGCGCTGGGAAAGTAACCCTGCCTCGGACGGCGGATTGAACAGAGGAGAACGAAGGAAACGAAGAGGGGGCAGGAGCGAGAATTTAGGAGCTAGGAGCTAGAATGACCTCAGCGGCTGCGACATTGATCGATATGGAGTGCGGTGGCCCGACACCGCCATCGACGGGCGGGCCTGACCGCCCGCGGGGGGACGCCGGTTTCGGAGCCCGAAACCTGCGGGCGCGAGTCCCGTTCGACTCCGCTCAGGATCTTGACAGGCCTCGCGTTCCCGCAGGCGCGGGACGGTGTCGGGCCACCGCACCCCACATCGGACAGGAGCTGCACCCCGATTTCAGCGTTCCAGTTTTTAGCCTTTCAGCGTTTTCGTCCGACATCCCTTCCATCCCCTTCATCCCTGTTAAATTCAACCACGAGTCGATCAGTCATGTCCTTCACCATCCTCCTCAACGGCGCCAAGGGGCGCATGGGCCAGGCCATCGCGGCCGCGGCCCACGAGATGAACATCACGGTCGGCGCCGCCTGCGACACGGGCGACAACGCCGCCGCCTCGATCTCCAGCTGCGACGCCGTCGTGGATTTCAGCTTCCACGCCGCCACGCGGTCGATCCTCGAGCTGGCGGTGGCGCACGGTAAGCCGATCGTCATCGGCACGACCGGTCACTCCGCCGAGGAAAAGCGGGAGCTGCTCAAACTTGCGGCCCAGGTCCCCTGCGTGTGGGCCGGCAACTTCTCCGTCGGCGTCAACCTCCTCTTCGCGCTCACGCGCCGCGCCGCCGCGGTGCTTGGCGACGATTACGACGCCGAGGTGGTCGAAATGCACCATCGGTTCAAAAAGGACGCCCCCAGCGGCACGGCCTCGCGCCTGCTGGACATCATCCTGGAGGAGCGGAAGCTCACCGACGAGGCCCTGCGTCACGGCCGCCAGGGCATCACCGGCGAGCGCAAACGCTCGGAAGTCGGCATCCATGCGCTGCGCGGCGGAGACGTGGTAGGCGACCACACGGTCATGTTCGCGGCGCTCGGCGAGCGCATCGAACTCGTGCACAAGGCCAGCGACCGCTCCATCTTCGCCCGCGGCGCCCTCCGCGCCGCCCAATGGGCCGTCCATCAGAAACCCGGCGTCTACGACATGCAGGACGTCCTCGGGCTGAGGTGAGCCTTCGGAAGAATCCAGGAGCTAGAATTTAGGAGCCAGAATGAATCCAGCGCGACGGAGTGCGGTGATCCTCACCGCTTTGGCGTTCGGCACCCGAATGCCATCGGGCAAAGTCTGTGCGCTGCACAATGGAGGCCGATCGACGAGAGGTTTCACCTCTCGCGCCGGGAGGCGGAGTCTCCCGTGCAACCCGTCGTCGTTTGGTTCTTTGCCGTGGTTGCTTTCGGACTCCGAAAGTAAAGCGAGGTCCCCATTCGACAGGCTCAGGGTCTTCGAATACCTCACACTCCATACGCTGGATTCCTCCTGACTCCTAAATTCTAGCTCCTAAATTCTAGGTGCTCGCTCCTAGCTCCTAACTACTAGCTGCATTCACCTGCGCCCTCCCGCCTTCCACCCATGATCGTCACTCTTTCCGGCACCCTCGTTTCCGCCACTCCGCTCACGGCCGTCGTCGAAACGTCGGGCGTGGGGTATGAACTGCACATCCCGGTCACCACCGCCGAGCGGTTACCGTCGCCGGGCACCTCGGTGAAGCTTCACACGCACGTCGTGTACCGCGAGGACTCGCAGACGCTGTTCGGCTTCGCCACGGTGGCCGAACGCGATTTCTTCCGCCTGCTGATCGATCACGTCACCGGCGTGGGCCCGAAGGTGGCGATCACAATCATGAGCAAGCTCTCGCTGCCCGTGTTGGAAAATGCGATACGCATCGGCGACATCGCCACGCTCGCGAAGTGTCCAGGCATCGGCAAGAAGACGGCCGAGCGCATGGTGGTTGAGCTCAAGGGCAAGCTGGGCGGCACGGGTCTGGCCGGTGCGCTTACGAGCGCAGCGGACGGAGACGAGGCGTCGCCGCAGCAGACCGACACCCGCATAGCCGACGCCGTGGCCGCGCTGGCCGCGCTCGGTTACAAGGCGGCGGATGCCGACCAGGCCATCCGCCGCGCCGCCCTCGCATTGGGCGCCTCCGCGACCACCGAGCAGCTGATCAAGCGCGCGCTGAGCTGAGGGCGTGTTAGGAGTTAGGAGCTGGAATTTAGGAGTTAGAAGTGTGGAGTGTGGTGGCTGAAGGAAAACGCTAATACGCTGAAAGCGGGGTGCCTTTACCTCGGAGTGCGGAATCACGATTCCGCCCTCGACGGGCGGGCCAGACCGCCCGCGTACGACGTTTCTGAATCCGAAACCTCCGTCTTTCGCCAATCCGGATGCCGGGCCGTGAGGCGGAGCCTCCCGCGCAGGGCGGAATCGTGATTCCGCACTCCATATCAAACACCGCCGCCAGAATCCTCCTAGCTCCTAACTCCTAAATTCTAGTGTAGTGTCCCGCAAATAAGTGCCTTTTTGAACTGAGGCGCCAGGGATGGAGGGATGTCCTTCAAAAGCCCTCCGCTGGAGTTAACCGCGGAGCAGATCGAAGAAGTGGAGCGATGGATACGC
>JAJXYI010000306.1 GCA_021780625.1 bacterium
CCCACCAGCCCTCGCTCAGGAAGGTCTTCGTGCTGCGGCCGCTCTTCGCGATGTTGTCGATGGTCACCTGCGGGTCGAAATAGGTGCCGAGGAACATGCCCCACCCCTTCTTGGGCTCCTTCGGCGGGAAATAGGAAACCGTGGAGTCGCCCGCGAGCGTGATGCGGATATTCGCGGCATCCTGGGCAAAGGCGGCCGCGCCGGAGACGAGCGCAATCGTGGTGAAAAGAGCGATACAGCGGAGGAGTTTCATCGTGGGGAGGTGAGTCGGGGTTTAGCGGCGACACGTCGTCGCCGGCCGGGGATCTGAGTGGGCGCGTGCCGGGACGCCAAACCCGAGGCTGCGCTCATCGTTGCGGCATTTCGCCGGTTCCCAGGGTTGCGGTCATGGGCCGAGGATCTCCCGCAGGGTCACCGTTGAGGTGCGCAGGACGGAGCCGTGGCGGGTGACCAAGTGCAGCCTGGTGCCGGCCGGGCTCTGCAGCAGCTCGCGTATCCGCCGGATCACTCCGCCAGGAATCGGACGGTCGCGGTCGAGGTGTATGTGTTCGATGACCACAAGCTCGTCGCCGTCGCGAATTCCGGCCCGCTCCGCCGGCGTGCCGGGCGCGACGCGGGCGACGAGCCGCCGGGCATTGCCCGCTTCCGGCACAAACACGGCGCCGAGGCGATTGTAGGCGATCGGGCCCGTCTGGTCGCGCCGAGGTTCCAGGTAGGCGAGGTTTCCGGCTCCGTCGACCACCAGGTTCAGGCGTCGGAGCGCCTGGAGCCCGATCGATCCGAGGTAGTCGGGGCCGCCCATCGCGACTGCCGTTGGATCTGCCTTCTCGACGGTCACGTCCGTCAGCGTCAACGGCCCGAGCGCAAGGCTCCGGGCGAGTCCCTCCTTCCGGATGATCACGCCGGACCCGGGTGAGTAGAAGCCGTCGATCGTGAGTGGAGCCTTCGGATGCGTGGCGCGCCACCGAGCCCAGCCGTCCGGCGCCAGTTTCACGCCCCCCGTGTCTCCTGTATCCACCAGGAGCACACCCCTGCGTCCCCCGCCCGTGAGTGGCAGCTCGAGGCCGAGCGTGTCGAGCGAATCGACCACTCGCACGCGAAGCCAGTGGCGAGCCTCGGCGGGCACCGTTCGGTCCAAGATGATCCGGCTTTCGGCCAACCGAAAAAGCCAGGTGTCCCGCCGCACGGCGGGCCAGCCGATCAGTCCGTCGAACTCGGGCGTTGCATACGGCGGAAGCGCGATGACCGCGAGATGGACGTCCTTGAACTGCTGGCCGAGGAGATGGACCTCCACCGGCTCCGACTCACCCGCCCGCATGCGCCCCGGAGTGAGCGGGCGCCGGGGATCCGGGAACGTCGCGTGCAGACCGAGGCGCTCGGCGGTCTCCGACCACACGACCGCCGTCGCCCCAGTGCCCGTGTCCAGGATGAAGCGCAGGGCCCGCCCGTCGATTGAGACGGGAAGGACTGCATAGGGGGAGGCGCCCGCGCCGCAGGGCATGGCCAGCAGCAACGCGCACACAAAGTGGCGAAGGTTCATCGGGGGATCAGCCGGGGATGGCTGGGGGAGTCCAATCGCTAGGATCCGCCGCACGAAAAGCCAACGCCTAAGTCATCCCGCCAGCGCCCGAGGGGTGAAGCCGGCGGCATTTCGACCGGAGGTCAGCGGCGTGCCGTGCGTTTGCCGGTCGCGCGGGATCCGGCGGCGGGTTTCCGGGTTTTGATCGTACTGGGATAGGACTCCGCGCCTTCGGGCCTCGGCTCCCAGAAGCGGTGATAGTCCTGGAGCCAGTCGGCAGCGTCCTTCAGGGGTCTGGCCCGAAGACGACAAGGCCGCCATTGAGCGTCCCGGGTCCGTTCGATCAGGCCGGACCTCTCGAGCACGCGCAAGTGTTTCGAGATTGCCGGCAGGCTCATGTCGTAGGGGGCGGCCAGGTCCGTGACCGAGAGCTCGCCCCTTGAAAGGTGCCCCAGGATCGCCCGGCGGGTCGGATCGGCAAGCGCGGCAAAGGTCAGGCTCAGGCGGTCGGCTCTCATGGTTAACCGATAGGTTAAATACAAAGATGTAGCGGTCAAACCAGTGGCGCTGTCCCGAATTGGTCCTCGCAAGGGCCGGCACCGCCGCGGCGCCGGCCCACGGGGGAAGACTCCTGCCTACGGCAGGTAGTACACTTCGATCAGCACCTCGCCGGTCGTGCCGGTCTTGTCGGAGGCTTCGGCGGTGTAGAGACCGGGCGGGAGCGTGATGAGCAACGCCGAATCGGTGCTGCCGCTGGCGAACGAGAAGGCACCGAGCTTCGTGAAGACCGCCGCAAGGCTCGGGTCCCAGTTGTCGTTGTAGGCGATCTTCACCGGCGTGCCGCTGGTCACGTTATACACGGTGAGCTGCGGATCCGGCGCGGTATTCGTCACGCCATACGGCTGGAGACCCGGACCTGCCGCGCGGATGAGAACCGTCATCGAACGGGAACCGGAGATGTTGATGCCGGCCGTGGCGGTCTGGCCTCCCTGGATCATTGTGCGCATCGAGAGCGAGAGGAAGGCCGGAGGGGCCGCGTTGGTGATCGCTACGACCGCCGGAGTGGACGACACCGTGCCCGCCGCCGTCGTGGCGCGGAGCACGTACGAGCCCGCGTCCGAGGCCGAGGCCCGCGGCACGTAATAGGTCGCTGACGTGGCGCCGGACACCGCCTGTCCGTCCTTAACCCATTGATACGTCACTGAGGGCAGCCCCGAGGCCTGGCCGTAGAGCACGAGCGCCTGTCCGGGAGCGACGGCGACGCCTACTGGCTGCATCACGAAGACGGGCGCGGAGGTCGTATCCGGAGTGGTCGTGCCGACACTGAGGGCGGCGACGCTGCTGGTGACGGAGCCGTTGGCGTTCGTGATGAC
>JAJXYI010000554.1 GCA_021780625.1 bacterium
AGCTCAGCCGGCTAGAGCAGAGGAATCATAATCCTTGTGTCGGGGGTTCGAGTCCCTCCTCCGCTACCATTTCAAGATCAAATAGTTAGATGGTCCCATCAAGGCGCTCCGATGTGTGCTTCGCGGCGCTGTGGATACCTATTGGATACCGCAGCGCTCAGCTGGGGTTGGCCGAATGCGATCGCGGCGCTGGAATCGGACGGAGGGCGCTGTTCGTAGCCCGTGCATCATGTGGCGCTGATGACGGGCGGCGGTGCGAGCGTGGTATGGGCTCGGGAACGGGCTGACCGGACGCCGATACCGCATGGGGTAATTTCCGGGCGGTGCGCCGACCGTCTGTGGATAACTCGCTGTTGGTGCCGAGCTTGCGCCGACAAATTATTTTATTGGGTATGGGTCCCCCCTGGCGGGATATCGGACTGGCCCGGGGGGTGGGGGTGCGCCTCTTTCCAGGGACCCGGCGATAATATAGCCCCGATTTTTGAGATGGTTACCGAATAGTTACATCATCACACGCTCAAACCATCGCCGGTTCGACGAGCTTCCGCACCCACGCAATTCTCTCCCCCTGCCGCGACATGAACTCGATCCACTGATCGAAAATCAGTGGGTCTCTAAGGGTGGAATGCGAGGTTTTCTGGGGCCTTGTGCCGTGACCCACTGATAAAGGATCAGTGGGTCAGTGGATGCCGCATGGACGTGTTTCGGGCGAAGTTACCCTCGGAGGTAATGAAACCGAATGAGCTTTCGGCGATTCGTGGTCAGTCCGGCCGCGCCGCCGGCGCGCCTGCCTTTTCCTTCAGAGCCTCATAGAGCTGGCCGGGGCCGAGCAAAATATCTTTCAGCCCGTCGCGGACCTTTTCCGAATTGAGCGCCTGCTTGCTCATGGTGGAATGGGCCTCGAGGGCGTCCATCACCGCGTTGACGATTTCACTGGCGAGGGTCGGCGAATTGGCGAACTGCGCCTTGGTGTTGTTGGCGGCCTGCGTGATCAGTTCCTCCGACTCCAGCAGCTTTCCCTTGAGCACGTTGTTCACGTAGACGAGCTGGTCGTCGTCCGTCAGGTCGCCCTCGAAAAGCCCGTTCACCTTCTCGATGATCTCGGCGAGGCGGGCCTTCTCTTTCTCGTTGATCGTGCCTGACCCAGCCTCGGTCATGGGCGGCAGCTTGGGGGCCTCGCCGCCGAGCGTCAGGGGCAGCTTGCCGCCTGTCTTGAGGGCGTGGCGGGTCAGTTTGATCTGGCTGAGATCGACGCCCTGGCGTTCGCGCCCGAATTCCAGCAAGGGCGACAGCCGGCGGTAGAAGATGAACCGCTTCTCGATCGCTGTGTTGCCATAGTCGAACATCTGCGACAGGAAGGTGTAGGCGCGCTGGAACACGCCCATGTCGTTCTTGAACAGGATCAGCGCATCGAGTTCATCCTGCGCGTCCTTCGCGCCCTTGTCGTCGCCCTTTTCGCGAGCGGCCAGCTGGCGGTCGCGCGCCGCCTTGAACTGTTTCAGCAGCCGATCGGCGACCGGCGTCAGCGCGGCGACCAGTTCGCTCTGTTTCGCTTTCGGATTGACCTCGACTGCGGCGACGCGGTCCACCTCGAACTCGTCGTAATAGCCGGCGGCGTCGAGTTTCGCGCGGAGGTTATAGACGATGTTCGGATCGGTGACGGCTTCGAGCTCCGCCGTGTCGTAATAGGTACGGAACGCCTTGAGGATATCGTCGGCGCTGTTGGCGAAATCCAGGACGTAGGTCGTGTCCTTGCCCGCATGGGCGCGGTTGAGGCGCGAGAGGGTCTGGACCGCCTGGATACCCGCCAGCCGCCGATCCACATACATGCCGCACAGCAAGGGTTGGTCGAAGCCCGTCTGGAATTTGTTCGCCACGAGCAGGATTTGATATTCGGGTCCCTTGAACGCCTCGGCGATGTCGCGCCCCGCGAGCGCCGGGTTGAGGCTCTTGCTGTGCTCGGTGAAGGGATCGGGCCCTGAGTCCTTGTCGTCCACCTCGCCGGAGAAGGCCACCAGCGAGCCGATCTTGTAGTTTCGGGACTGGATTGTACTTGGTGATCGCCAGTTGCCAGCGGACGGCCTCCTTGCGGCTCGCCAGCACCACCATCGCCTTGGCCTTGCCGTCGAGGAGCGGCGCGACATTCTCCCTGAAATGTTCGACGACGATCTGGACCTTCTGGCTGATGTTGTAGGGGTGCAGCCGAACCCAGCTCATGATGCCCTTCATCGCGGCATCGCGTTCGACCTCGGTCTCGTCCCATTCCTTGCCGCCCGAGGCGAGGCGGAACGCGAGGCGATAGGGCGTGTAGTTCTTCAAAACGTCGAGGATGAAGCCTTCCTCGATCGCTTGCCGCATGGAATAGATGTGGAAGGGCTGCGGCAGGTTGTCGGGGCCCGCCGGCTCGTCGGGCTTCGGCCGCCTGCCGAACAATTCGAGCGTCTTGGCTTTCGGCGTGGCGGTGAAGGCGACGAAGGTAATCCCGCTATCGGCGGCGCGCGCCGCCATTTGCGCGGCGAGGACGTCCTCGGCGCTGACCTCGCCGCCGTCCTCGAACGCCGCCAGCTCTTCGGCCGACAGCACCTGCTTGAGCATTGCCGCCGTCTGGCCGGTCTGCGAGCTATGCGCCTCGTCGGCGATGACCGCGAACCGTTTGCCCTCGGTCGCCGCCTGCTCGCGCACGGCTGCGAGCGCGAAGGGGAAGGTCTGGATCGTGCAGACGATGATCGGGATATGGCCGAGGACGGGACGCCCAAGCCCCACGCCCATGTCATGCTGACCATGCGCGGCGTCGCCGTCGATGAAAACGGCGAGCCGCGCTTCGGCCCCAAGGAGCGCGGCTGGAACCGGACCGAGCTGATCGAGAAATGGCGCGAACGCTGGG
>JAJXYI010000576.1 GCA_021780625.1 bacterium
GATCGAGGCCCACGCGGACGTGTTCGACGACGTGGGCGTTTGGAGCGACTGGAGCGAGCCGGAGGAGTCGTACACCGCGTTGAGAAGCGGGTCCGACGACTGGGCGCCGAGCAGTGTCTGGTCGATGATGCCCTGAACGGCGGTGTTTTCGGCTCCCACTGTGCCCTGGGTCGGCGTCGGCAGGCTCTGGGCGGTGCCCGACTGGACAAACGAGTCGAGCATGTCGACCGCGTTGTTCGACGAGCTGGATCCATCCATGGTCGCCAGGACATCGGCCTGTTCCGACAGCGTGGTGGCCGCCTGGACCAGGCTCGGGTTGGTCGTCTGGGCCACCGAAACATTCGGCACCGGCAGGGTGCCGTAGGGACTTGTCGGGTACGACGACGGGATGGAGCTCATGGCCAACACCAACAATCGTACCGCCCGGCTGCGGGCTTGAGCGAAAAATGCATCCGCTCGGCCGCGAAATTCGCAAGTATCCGAATGACGGCGACTAGCCGTCGATTATTCCGGGCTCAATGCCTGAGAAACTCCATCGCGTCCGCGGTGCGCCGTCCCACCTTGTCGATGATCGGAGGCAGGGGATTGCCCGCGGGAGTGGTCACCGGGCGGTTCCGGTTGGCGAACACCGCGCGCACCCGGGAGGCCGCCTGGTCCTGGGCGAGGTTCACGGCGAAATTGAGCTGGCGGGCCGACTTGGCGTGCCCGCCCGCCTTGTCGGGCTCCAGATACCAGCGGATTGGCTCCACGATGTCGGAGGGAAAGCCCCAGTAGTCGAGGGCCATCGCCGAGATTTCCATGTGCCCGAACCCAGCCCGGGTCCGCTCCATCTCCACCTGGCGCAGGAGGTTGCGCGTCGGGATCCGCACCCCCGGCAGCTGGGCGCAATGCCAGTCCACGAAGAACATCCCGATCATGTAAAGCAGGCCGGTCGTGAAGGCCGCGCCCAGGTCGTCCTCTCCCTCAAGCGCGAACTCCTCCATGAAGCAGGCCGCGGCGACGGCCCGCTGCCAGATGATGTCGGCGGATTCGTCGTACACCTGGAACCGGCCGCAGAAGCCGCTGCGGAACGCGACAACGACCGCAATGCGATACACTTCCGTGAATCCCAGGCATTGGACCGCATCGATGACCGAGTGGACTTCCTCGCCCCGGTTTACGGGCGCCGTCTTGCATGCGGCGATCAGGCGGGCGGTGAGTGCGGGGTCGTGACGGATGACCTCGATGACATCCTCCGGATTCATGTTGGGATCCTTCACCAGGGCTGCGAGCTTGGGCACGATTCTCGGTGCGCTCGACAGGCGGCTTAGTTCGAAGGTGAGGGATTCGCGGGTGTAAACGGCGGACATGAGTCGGCTGGAATTCGGTCGATGGGAGGTTAGTATCGACGGGATTCCGAGCGGACTGAAATCCGAATCTCCGCCAGGGCTTGCAAAAAAGCGTAAAATCCAGTCCTGGGCTGGGTTCAGGGGGAAACACCCTAGGCCCGGCCGGGCCCGGAAATTTCGTGATGCGCCGACCTCCGCCAGGCCGTCCGTCGGGTCACTTTCCGGCCAGCAGCGACGTGAGGTTCACGGTGCCGCTTCCGGTGGCTTTCACCTCGAGATGTTCGGTGTCGACGTAGACGTCCAAGCGGGTTTCGAGCCGGTAATTGACGAGTTTGCCGGACATGGCGAGCTGGCGGACGTAGTCGGGCTTTTCGATGGTGAAGACCAGGTCCTGCGAGATCTCGCCCTCGGCCTGCATGCCCACGGGATTGCGACTGTGGCACTTGCCCACGTATTCACCATCAAGGTACAGCTTGTGGTAGGTGTCGGAGGCGCCGACCGCCACGACGTTCTCGTTGACGTAGCGGACCTTGACGGGGATGGAGGCGAGGCTGCCGCCCTTGGCGGGGCCCACCGAGATGACGTTCACCGAGACACAGTTGAGGTCGGTTCCGTTGGCGCATCCCGAAAGCAGAAGGAGTCCGAGGAATGCGAGGCACAGGCAGGACAGGCGGGTAACCATGAGGGCATCGAAACGATTTTTCCCCGCTCGTAAAGCGCCCCCTCAGTATTGATCGAACATTTCCTGGATCGCCACGTGGGAGCGGGAGCGGGTCAGGGCGAGTTTCAGGAGCACGCGGGCCTTCTGCGGGTTGAGGTCTCCGGCGGCTATGAACCCGAAACGGTCGTCGTCGACCTCGACCGAGCGTTCGACGATGCCGCCGCCGGTGCGGGAGGCGCGGACGATCGCGATGCCCCGCGCGGCGGCTTCGGCCGCGGCGGTGCGCGCGTCGGCGTGGAAGTTGCCCGAGCCGACGCCTGCGATGACCAGTCCCTCGGCGCCCGCCGCGGTGGCGCAGTCGATCAGGGTCCGTCCCATGCCGGCATGTGCGTAGATGATCTCGACCCTCGGCAGCGCCGCGAGGCCCGCGACGGAGAAGTTGCTGGCCTCCGTGTGCCGCGTGGCCGGCGTGCCGAACCAGTGGATACGACCCTGGTTCACGAGGCCCGCCAGGCCGCGATTGATCGAGCGGAAGGTACCGACCTGGGTCGTGTTGGTCTTGGCCACGGCGCGCGCGTGATGGATCTCGTCGTTCGCGACGACGAGCGCACCTTGGCCCGCCGCTTCCGGGTCCGTGGCGACGGCGATCGCGTTGTAGAGGTTCATCGGGCCGTCGGCGCTGATCGCGTTGGCGGGCCGCATCGCACCCACGAGGACGATCGGCTTGGTCGACGCCAGCACTAGCGAGAGGAAATAGGCGGTCTCCTCCATCGTGTCGGTGCCGTGCGTGATCACCAGGCCGTCGACGTCCGGCGACGCGAGTGCGGCGCCCGCACGCTCTGCGAGCTTCAGCCACAGGGCGTCGTCCATGTCCTGGCTTCCGAGCTGGGCGACC
>JAJXYI010000077.1 GCA_021780625.1 bacterium
GCTGCTGACCAATCCGGTCGTGACCTCGCCCATCGTCGGCGCGAACACCGCCGCCCAGCTGCAGGAATCGCTCGGCGCCGTCGGCTACCGCCTGAGCCCTGAGGAAATGGAGTCGCTCAACACGCTATCCGCCTACCCGAAGAACTGGCGTCCCATCTGGGACTGAGTCACCCCGGCCTCCGCCCCGGGCGGCGCGCGACCCCTCGCACCGCCGCCCGGCCGAAACGTCATCCCCTTCGCTTTCGTTACCCCAATGACTTCCCTCGTCGCGGCTTTCCGCTCCCTGCGCCGCTCCCCGGGCTATGTCGTGGTCGCGGTGATCACGCTGGCCCTCGGTATCGGTGTGAACGCATCGATGTTCAGCCTCATTGACGCCGTCATGTTTCGCACGGCGCCCTTCCCGCATCCGGAGCAACTGGTCCGGATCCTCGCCGCCACGCGCAACGGCGACCTTCGCGAATTCGCCGAGGCCGAGGTGCGCGAGGTGCACAGCCAGTCACTTCCTCTCAAGGCGCTCACCACGCTGTGGCCGACCTTCTACTCCGTCGCGGAACGCGGACGTCCCGCGGAGCGCTTCGGCGCCGTCGCGGCATCGGCGGACCTGTTCGACACTTTTGGCATTCATCCCGTGCTCGGCCGGCCGTTCACCGCCGAGGAGACGAAGCAGGGCAAGAATCAGGTCGTGCTGCTCAGCTACCGTTTCTGGCAGCAGCGCTACGACGGCCGGCCCGACGTCCTTGGCCGGACCCTCCGGCTCGACGGGCAGGCCGTGACGATCATCGGCGTGATGCCGCCCAGCTGCGACGATCCGGCCCTGTGGGGGGATGCCTCGCTCTGGCGGCCGCTGAACTACACGCACGACCAACTGACGAGTCGCGACTACAAGGCCTTCGATCTCGTGGGGCGGCTCGCTCCCGGGGCCACTTCCGACCAGGTCGCGGCGGCGCTTGGCTCGCTTGCCTCGGACCAGGCCCGCAAGTTCCCCCAACGCTACGCAGGACTGCACTACCGCGTCCTGCCGTTGCGCGAGGCGATGACCGACGCCCGCACCCGGAGGATGTACTGGATGCTCCTCGGACTCGCAGGCTTCGTCCTGCTCATCGCCTGCGCCAATCTCGCCAACCTCCAACTCGTCCGGGCCACGTCCGGACTGCGCGATCTCGCCATCCGCGCCGCGCTCGGCGCCACGCGGGCCCGGCTCATCGCGCAGCAGCTCGTCGAGTGCACCGTCGTCGCTTTGGGGGGCGGCGTGGTCGGCATCGGCGTCGCAGCCGCGCTCAACCGGTTTCTCGAAACCAACCTGTTTGCCGCGTCCGGGGCCAACCTCAGCCTCACGCTCAGCGCGCCCGTGCTGGCCCTCACCACCGCGCTGTCACTTGCTGCCGGCGTCGCCTTCGGAATCGTGCCCGCCTGGCTCGCCTCGCGGGTGGATCTCAACTCGTCGCTCAAGCAGGGTTCGCGCGGATCCACCGTCGGCCGCGGCCACCATCGCGTGCGCAACGCCCTCGTCGTTGCCCAGGTCGCCCTCGCGCTCGTGCTTCTCGCGGGCGCCGGCTTCATGGAACGCGGATTCTCCCGCCTGCTCGAGCGCAGGACGGGTTGGGACACCGACGCCATTCTCACCGCGGGACTGCCCATTCCCGAATCGCGCTTCGAGAGCGAGCCGAGCCGCTACGCGCTGTTCCACAAGATCGAACAACGCCTCGCCGCGATGCCGGGTGTCGAGGACGCTGCGGTGTGCAGTTCGCTTCCACTCGAAAGCTACACCGGCGAGCGGCCCATTTACGTGGATGGACAGACCCCGAGCCCCAACGTCCAGGCGCCGCGCGCGACGCACGTCATGGTCACGGCGAGTTACTTCCGCACGCTAGGGATCCCGTTCCTCGAGGGGCGCAACTTTCCGCCCGACCTCAAGCAGAGCGACCCGCTGACGATCATCGTCAACGAGGCCCTCGCGCATCGCTTCTGGCCGGGCCAGAGCGCGCTCGGACACAAGATCACGTCCGACGACAGCGGATACATCACCACCGCCCAGATCGTGGGCGTGGTGCGCGATGTCGACATGGCGGCCAGCCTGTCCAGGCCGACCACGCGCCTGCAGATCTACAAGCCGCTCGTCGACGAGCCCTGGGCCTGGGCCAACCTGGTCGTGCGGGGCCACGCGCCCGCGTCGCTCGCCGACGAAATGCGCCGCGCGGTTGCGGAGGTGGATCCCGATCTCGCGGTCGACCAGATCCAGACCGTGCCCCAGTTCATCGATGCCCAGCACGGCAATCTGCTCCTCGTTGGCGAGGTGCTCCGGGGCTTCGCGGTCTTCGGGCTGATTCTCGCCGCCGTGGGGCTTTACAGCGTGATCTCCCACACGGTCGTCCAGCGCACGGGCGAGTTTGGCATCCGCCTGGCGCTGGGGGCCCGGCCCGCCGACGTGCTGGCCCTGGTGCTCAGGCACGGCCTGCGCCTGGTGGCCGTCGGACTCGTGCTCGGTCTGGTGGGTGCGGGCGTCCTGGGCCGTTTCCTGGGTGCATTGCTTCCCCGCCTGGACGGCGTCGACCTCGGTTCCCTCGCGGCCGTGTCGGCCGTGCTCGTTGCAACCACCCTCGTCGCCTGCTGGGTGCCAGCCCGCCGCGCCACCCGTGTCGACCCCAACGCCACGCTCCGGTCCGAGTGAGCCGGATGCGTTTCCGAGTCGCCTGTCCGAATCGGAAAGGCGTCACGCCGTAGCGTAAGCGAAGGCGGACGGGCCGGGAGGCGGAGCCTCCCGCGCAGGGCGGAATCGTGATTCCGCACTCCACGTCGACCCAGAAACTCACGAACGCAGAGTGCCTCTCGCTACATCCGCTTTGGAGTGCGGAATTTGCCGAAGGCCCTGAGCCTGTCGAATGGGGTTCCGTCCCGCACATGCGGGACGAGTCTCGACTCGCGCCCGCAGGTTTCGGAATCCGAAACCTGCGTTCTCCCACGTGCGGTCAGGCCCGCCCGTTCCCGCAGGCGCGGGACGGTGTCGAGCCACCGCACCCGTCTTGAGCGTAGTCGAAGGGCTCCACAGTGCTGAAGTCTCCTAAATCCTGGCTCCTAAATTCTAGATTCTGGATTTCGGCATCGTGGTTTCCGTGATTGATTCCCAGCCAAGTTATGAGCATAAGCTCAAAACGAACGCGCCGGCGCTTGCCCGAATTCCCGGGTGGAGCGCAGGGCGCGGCAATTCAAGCCTATGATCATCGCTGTACCTCTCGACGACTCCGGGGCCTTTTCGCCGCACTTCGGCGGAGCGGTCCGGGTGGGTATTTATGAAGTCGACCTCGAACGCCGGATCCTCCTCCGCTCGATCGTCGCCGAACCGCCGGAGGGTGGTCCCTGCTCCTGGGCGGGGTGGCTGCGCGCAGGCGGGGTGGCGCTTCTGATCGCGAACGGCATGGGCCCTGGTGCTCGCGAACGCCTGGCGCAGGCGGGGATCGAGGTGATCCTAGGCGCCCCGATCCGGGATCCCGCGGCGCTGGTGCGGCAATGGCTCGAAGGCGGCCTCGTGCTCGGCGCCGGCGTCTGCGAGGGGGGGCATCACGGGCATGGCTCCCACGGTTGCGACTCGCACCATGGCTGTGGTTCCCACTGATATGCCGCCCTGCACCGGAGTCCTGGCGTCATGACGACCCTGCGTATCCTTTGTGAAAACACGGCCCGCGGCATGGGCGTGCTCGGCGAGCACGGGCTCGCCTGGTGGATCGACACGGGCGCGCATCGCGTGCTTTTCGACGCCGGCCAGGGACTCGCGCTCGACTCGAACGCACGCCGCCTTGGCGTGGATCTCGCGAACGCCGATGCGATCGTGTTGAGCCACGGGCACGCCGACCACGTCGGCGGTCTTCAGCAGGCGCTCGACGCGGCGCCCGGCGCCTCCCTGTTGCTGCATCCCGATGCGGTCGCCCGGCGTTTCACCGGCTCGGATGGCGGCGCGAAAGGCCGGCGGTTGAGCGTGGATTTCCTGGAGTCGCGCCGGTTCGAGTCCGGGTCCCGACGGGTGATCCTCTCCCGGGAGCCCACCGAGGTCGTGCCCGGACTCTGGTGCACCGGCGAGATTCCCCGGACCAACGATTTCGAGGACGTCGGAGGGCCGTTCTACCTCGACGAAGAGCTGACCCGGCCGGATCCCATTCTGGACGATCAGGCGCTGTACTTTGAAAGCCGCGACGGCGTCGTCGTCATCCTCGGCTGCGCGCACGCTGGTGTGGTCAACACGCTCGAGCATGTGCGGATGCTGACCCGCGGAGCGCCCCTCCACGCGGTGCTCGGGGGTATGCACCTGGAGCGCGCCGACACGCGGAGGCTCGACGAGACTTTCGCCGCGCTCCGCCGCCTTGGGGTGCGGCGCTTCGGCCCCAACCACTGCACCGGCATCGGCGCGGTCGCCCGCTTTTGGAGCGAGTTTCCGGGCCGATGCGTGCAGTGCGCCGCAGGCGTCAGGCTGGAATTTCCCTAGCCGGACTCCCATGCCGCCTACGGGGTAGGCAGCTTGGCCGGCGTGCGCGGATCGTGGGTCGCGCGAAGGCCGCCCGTGAGCGACTTCACCTTGAAACCACGCTGGGAGAGGACGCGCGCCGCGAAATACGAGGTCTTGCCCAGCGCGCAGACCGTCACCACCGGCCGCGACGGATCGAGCTCGGCACTGCGCTTGCGCAGCTCGGGCAGCGGTATGTTCATCACGCCCGCATGCGGCACCGGATGCGCCTTCGCCAGCGCCGCCGGTCGCACGTCGACCACCTGGATGTTTGGATCGACCGGAATCGTCTCCACCGGATCCAAGAGGCCGTCGCGCGTGTTCACCGCCGCAAAGCCCGCAATGTTCACGATGTCCTTTGCCGAGCCGAAGGGCGGCGCGTACGAGAGCTCGAGTTCCGCGAGGTCGTCGATCGTGAGTCCGCCGGCCAGCGCCGTCGCGATCACATCGAGCCGCTTGTCAACGCCGGCCATGCCCGTCGCCTGCGCACCGAGGATGAAGCCGGTCTGCGGGTCCCAGCAGAGCTTCAGGATGATCGGCTTCGCACCGGGATAATAGCCCGCGTGGTGGTTGTCGTTCACCGTGATCGTGCGGTAGGGGAGTCCCGCGGCCTTGATGCGTTTCTCGGTCCAGCCAGTCAGGCCCGCGCTGACATCGAAGGCGCGGACGATCGCCGTCCCGAGCATGCCGGGGAAGGGCTTCGCCTGCGCGGGACGAAAGATGTGATCGGCAACCAGCCGGCCTTCGCGGTTCGCCGGTCCGCCAAGCGGCACCGCCGTCGGCATGCGGCCGACGTGGTCGTGCGTCTCGATCGCGTCGCCCGCGGCGTACACGTCGGGATCCGAGGTGCGCATGAACTGGTCGACGTGAATGTGTCCGCGCTCGCCGAGCGCCAGGCCCGCGTCGCGCGCGAGTCCGGTCTCGGGCCGGACTCCGATCGAGAGGACCACCAGGTCCGCCGGCACCCGGCGGCCCGACTTCAGCAGGCAGGTCACCTGTTGCGCTCCCCGCTCGAAGCCCGCGATCCCGTCGCCCAGGGCTAGTTCGACACCGTGGCGGCGAAGTTCGTCCTCGAGCAGGAGGGTCATCGGCCGGTCGAGCGGCGGAAGGATCTGGTTTTGCACCTCAACGAGCGTGACCTTCTTTCCGAGGCGAATGAACTGTTCCGCCATCTCCAGGCCGATGAACCCGGCGCCGATCACGGCCACCTGGGTCGCGTTCGCTGCGGCCGCATGGATGCGGTCCATGTCCTGGAGCGATCGCAGGGTGTGGATCCGCGGATCGTCAATTCCGGGCATGTGCGGCCGGAGCGGAGTGGCGCCTGGCGCCAGGAGGAGCTTGTCGTAGCCCAGCCACTCGGTGGCCCCGCTCGCGACCGAGCGCACCTGCACGCGTTTGGACGGCCGGTCGATGACCACCGCCTCCGTGCCCGTGCGCACGTCGAGGTTCAGCATCGCCTTGAGTGTCTGGGGCGTCTGGACCGCGAGCGCCTCGCGCTGCTTGATCTCGCCGCCGATGAAGTACGGCAGGCCGCAGTTCGCGAACGAGACGTCCGGGCCGCGCTCGATCAGGATGATCTCGGCCGATTCATCCAGGCGGCGCGCACGGGCCGCGGCCGAAGCTCCGGCGGCGACGCCGCCAATGATCACAAAACGGAGGGGTTTGGTGGTATTCATGAGGAAAGGGAAGGGGAGCGGTGCGACGTCGGCCCTTACTCGGGCCCCGAGGCCACGGACAATCCGCGCGCCCGCCACTCGGGCAGGCCGAATTCGAGACGCTTTGCCTTGAATCCGTGCTTCTCCAGCAGGCTCACGGCGGCATCCGAGTGCACGCAGTAGGGGCCTCGGCAATACGCCACGATTTCCCTGCGTCGCGGAAGGCGCCCGAGCTTCGACGCCAGCTGGCTCATCGGCAGCGAGATCGCACCCGCGATGTGCCCCGCCCGGTACTCCTCGGCGGGGCGAACGTCGATCACGGTCACCTGGCCCGTCTTGAGGCGCCGCACCAGGTCGGTCGCGCTCACCGCCTCCACGTTCTCCCGCGTCGTGAGAAATTCGTCCAGGGCCGCGCGCACCTCGTGCACCCGCCGCTCGCCGAAGCTCCGCATCGCCGACCAGATCTGGTAAACCTCGTCCCCTGCCAGCCGGTAGTGCGCATGGAGCCCCTCACGCCGCACCTCCACCATTCGCGCCCGCCGCAGGACCTGCAGGTGCTGCGACACGTTTGCCACCGACATGCCCGTCTCCTTCGCGAGCTCATCCACCGTCCGCTCCGCCTGAAACAGCAGGTCGAGCAGCTCGATGCGGGCACCGCTTCCCAGCGCCTGCCCGATCCGGGCGAATTCGTCGAATAACTGCCGTTTCGTCACGAATCCAACTAATCAAGCGATTACTTGAATACGCAAGTGCGCATTTGAGTGGCTAGATCCAAGCCCTTGCCGCTGCGCGGCTCGCGGTGAAAATCGGCTCGAGGTTCGGGTGCGCCGACTTGCCGGACCGGGGATCGTCGCCCATGGTCTTGGGGTTCGTCCGCGGTCGGTCCCGCGGACATCCACGTCCGCCATGAGCCAACCGATCCGAGTCACCGTCTGGGGCGAATTCCGCCACGAGAAGTCCAATCCGCGCGTCGCCGCGCTGTATCCACAGGGCATGCACGAGACCATCGCCGCCTCGCTCCGGGAGCAGGACGGGCTCGAGGTCCGCACGGCCTGGCTAGACCAGCCGGAACACGGCCTCACCGAGGCGGTGCTCGCGTCGACCGACGTGCTCGTCTGGTGGGGCCACATGGCCCACGGCGAGGTGTCCGACGCGGTCGTCGCCCGAGTGAAGGCCCGCGTGCTCGAGGGCATGGGGATGATCGCGCTGCACTCCGCCCACTATTCGAAGATATTCAAGGCGCTCATGGGCACGACCTGCTCGTTGAAGTGGAGGGAGGCCAACGACAAGGAGCGGCTGTGGGTGGTGAATCCCGCGCATCCGATCGCGCGCGGGCTGGGGGAGTATTTCGAGATCCCCACCGAGGAGATGTACGGCGAGCCTTTCGGCATCCCGGAACCCGACGAGCTGGTGTTCATCTCCTGGTTCACCGGCGGCGAGGTCTTCCGCAGCGGTGCGACCTGGCGGCGCGGCGCGGGCAAGGTGTTCTATTTCCGCCCGGGCCACGAGACGTATCCAACCTACCACCACCCGCAGGTGCGCCTCGTGCTCGCCAACGCCGTGCGCTGGGCCCACTCCGCCGTCCGCATCCCCGACGTCTGCCCGAACACGGCCCCGCTCGAGCCGCTCCCGCCCGATCCCGAGGCCGCCTCCCGCGAGTCCGTCGGGTATCGTTGAACCGACC
This sequence comes from bacterium, assembly GCA_021780625.1. The sequence continues at coordinate 7,832 of JAJXYI010000077.1, forward strand.
GATATGGAACAGAAGGCCACGAAGCACTGGCCGCGCATAACGCGCCAGGGTTGACAGGACCGAGCCTGACGACACATCCAGCCCCACTGGCTCCGCACCCGTCCTGAGCGTAGTCGAAGGGCTCCAAAGTGCTGAATTCCTCCTAGATTCAAACTCCTAACTCCTAGCTCCTAAATTCCAGCTCCCCTTCGTTGCCTTCCGTTCAATCCTTCCGCCGAATCTAGACTCATGCCGACGTCCCCCACTCATCCCAGACCCCGCACTGTCCGCGTCGCCCTCATCGGCACGGGTGGGATGGCCAACGAACACGTGAAGCTGTTCCGCGCCGTCCCCGGCTGCCGGCTGGTCGCCGCCGCGGACGTCGACCGGGAGCGGGCGCGCGAGTTCGCGCGGCGGCACGACATCTCCGAGTCGTTCGGCTCGGCCGAGGAACTGCTCGCCGGCTGCGACTTCGACGCCGCGTCGATCGTCGCCCCTGATGCCGCGCACGCGACGCTGTCGATTCTCTGCCTGAAGGCCGGAAAGCACGTGCTCTGCGAGAAACCGCTCGCCACCAGCCACGCCGAGGCCCGCCAGATGGCCGCAGTCGCACGCAGGTCGGGCACGGTCGCCATGGTCAATTTCAGCTACCGCAACTGGTCGGCCCTCCAGGGCGTCGCCGCGGTCGTCGCCTCGGGCCGGCTCGGCGAGCTGCGTCACGTGGAGGCCAGTTATCTCCAATCCTGGCTCGTGAGCCGCATCTGGGGCGACTGGCGCACCGGGCCCGCCTGGCTCTGGCGTCTGTCGACACAGCACGGAAGCCTCGGCGTCCTCGGGGACGTCGGCGTGCACATCCTCGATTTCGCAACCTATCCCGCCGGTCCGCTCCGCTCGGTGCACTGCAGGCTGAAGACGTTTTCCAAGGCACTTGGCGATAGGATCGGCGAGTACAGGCTCGATGCCAACGACTCCGCGGTCATTACCGCCGAGTTTGCAAACGGCGCCCTCGGCACCATCCACACCACGCGCTGGGCCTGCGGTCACGTCAACCGGCTCTACCTCAAGATCTCCGGCTCGCTCGGCACCGTGGAGATCGACTCCGAACGCGCCACCGACAGTTACCGGATCTGCGCCGGACGCGACGTCCACGGTCCGCGCTGGCGCGAGGTGCGTGTGAAACCCACGCCCACCAACCACGCGCGGTTTATCCGCTCCATCCGCACCGGGGCGATCGCACAACCCGATTTCGCCGAAGGCGCCGCGATCCAGCGCGTCCTCGACGCATGTTTCGAATCCGACGCCCGCGGCACCACCGTTCGGGTTTAGCGGCGCCCGGTTTTGCCCCGTGACAAACGACGGGTACACTGTGCCGCCATGCCCAACCTGACCCTGCGCCCGCTTCCGCTCCCCGAGTTTCACCTGCTCCGGAAACCCGGTGCCGATGGCGCGCATCGGTCTCGCGAGGCCCGGGGATCGTTGCGGTCGTCCGATTTCTATCTCGAATCGACGGCGGACGCCGTGAGTGCGTTTGGCACGGGCGTCGCCCCGACCCGGTTTCAGTTCTATTTCATCGGCGTCGTCGCCCGAAGCCGTGCGGTATGCACGACGGGTCTCGCTTCGTTCGAGGTGCGCCCGCGCACGGCGTTCTTCGTGCCACCAGGCCAGATCCACTCGAGTCGCGGCTGGTCCACCCGGGACCTGGGCTACGCGCTGAGTTTCTCGGAGGCGTTCTTCGTGGAGACCCTCGCCGACAAAGCGGCCTTGCGACGCTCGCCGTTGTTCCAATGGGACCGGCCGCCGCACCTGCGGCTGTCGGTCGCGCAGGACCGTCGGGTGCGCGAAGCGCTCGGACACCTGCAGGCCGAATGGCAGCGGCCCCAGGGGTATTCGCCTGCGGTCCTCCGTGTGTTGCTGCACCTCGTGGTCGCGCTGCTCGAGGACGCGATTTGTCTCTGCCTGAAGGACGAGGCCCCGCTGGACGCCAATGCCCGGCTGTACCAGCGTTTCCGGGCCGAGCTTGAACGCTCGTTTCGCTCCGAGAAGCGGCCCTCCGGCTACGCTGCCCGGCTCGGGGTGCATCCGAACCACCTCGCCACCGCCGTGCGTTCCGCGTCGGGACTGCCGCCCGGCGACTGGGTGCGCGCCCGGCTGGTGCTCGAGGCCCAGTGTCTGCTGGGCAATACGACCCGGTCGGTCAAGGAGATCGCCGCGGAGCTGGGCTACGACGATGAGGCGTATTTCAGCCGGGTCTTCAAGAAGGCCGTGGGCTCCTCCCCGCGCGACTACCAGCTGGGCGCCGCCGCGTGAGCGCCGACGCACGGCGCTGAGAATAATCCAAGTTCTGCTGAGGGTCGTCCATTCCGGCCGGTGCAAAATAGGAGTAGGCTGTCAGCGTTCTCAACCCATCCCACGCTCATGAACTCCTCCTATTTCACCCTCGGCCGCACCGGCCTCCGTGTCTCCCGCCTCGCGCTCGGAACCATGACCTTCGGAACCGACTGGGGCTGGGGCGCCGACCAGGCGACAGCGCGCTCCCTGTTCGACGCCTACCTCGCCTCGGGTGGCAATTTCATCGATACCGCCGATCTCTACACCAACGGCGCCAGCGAGCGCTGGCTCGGCCAGTTCGTCCGCGACGCCGGCGTGCGCGACCAGGTCGTGATCGCCACGAAGTTCTCCTACAACGACCGGCCCGGCGATCCGAACGCGGGAGGCAACGGCCGGAAACACATGATCGCCGCGCTCGAGGGCTCGCTGAAGCGGCTGGGCACCGATTACGTCGATCTCTACCTGCTGCACACCTGGGACCGCCTGACCCCGCCCGAGGAGGTCATGCGCACGTTCGACGACCTTGTGCGCTCGGGCAAGGTCCGCCACGTGGGGCTCAGCGACGTGCCCGCCTGGTACGCGGCGCGCGCACAGACGCTCGCCGAGTGGCGCGGCTACGAGCGGCTGTCGGCGCTTCAACTCGAATACTCGCTGGTCGAGCGCGGGATCGAGGACGAGTTCGTCCCGCTCGGGCTCGACCAGGGCATGGGTGTGATGGCCTGGAGCCCGCTCGCCAGCGGCCTGCTCTCGGGCAAGTATCGACCTTCCAAGGACGGAGGTTCCGGCGAGGGCCGGCTCGGCCTGCTCGCCAACTCCGGCAATCCCGGCTTCGCCAAGTTCACGGAGCGCAATTTCGCCGTTGTCGCGGAACTCGAGCACGTCGCCGCCCAGCTCGGGCGAAGCATGGCCCAGGTCGCCGTCAACTGGGTCGCCCATCGGCCCGGCGTGGCCAGCGTGATCGTCGGCGCCACCAAACCCGCCCAGCTGGCCGACAACCTCGGTGCGCTCGATTTCGAGATCCCCGACGAACTCCGCGCACGGCTCGACGCGGCGAGCGCCACGTCACCACGATTCCCCTACACCTTCTTCCAGCCGTGCATGCAGGCCATGCTCACCGGCGGCGCCTCGGTCGGCGACAAGCCGGACGGGTATCACGCCCCGGTGCGCATCGCGGGCACGCCCGCCGGAGTCACGTCCTGAGCGCCCGGCCGGCGTCGGACGTCGCCTCAGCGCGTGCGGCCCACGCGCCCTAGATGGGTGAGCCCGAAGTCGCTGCCGCTTTTCAGTCCATAACCGAGCACGCGGTCCAGGCCGATGTGTGCGCACCAGATGAGGCCCGCGCGCGCCAGCGCCGGCTGAGGCCACGCCACGGCCGCGACCGCCAGGAGCAGCAGACCGCCCACCGTCGTATGCGCGAGGTTGTACGCCAGGGCCCCCGCCCGCGCTCCAACGAGGTATCCCAGCATCGAAAGGTCCGGTGCCAGGAACAACCCGACGTACCACCACCAGCCCAGCCCCAGTTGAGCGTAAACCACCGTCGCGGCTCCGAATACGGCAAGTCCCT
>JAJXYI010000011.1 GCA_021780625.1 bacterium
GGTGACCGCCGGCGGCGCCGTCACCTCGCCGCGTTCGAGCCAGCCGCGGTCCGGCTCGCGCATCGCGATCGGCGCGGCGGTCGCCGCCTGGATCGCCCGCGCCGAGCCCGCGTGGTCGAGGTGCCCGTGCGTCATCACGATCAACCGCACTGCAGATGGCTCTGCGCCGAGACGTGCGAGCCAGCGCACGAACGCCTTCGCCTTGCCGGGGATCCCGGTGTCCACCAGCACCGCACCCTCGCCGCGGAGCAGGAAGCAGTTCGTCATCCCCAGCCGGATCGTGTCGATGCGCACGCCCATCGCCGCGCTCCTTTCCGCTGCATGCTGCGCGCTTGAGCCGTAGCAGCGGCCCCCGCGATCGCCCGCGCCCCGGTTCCCTGGCGCGAGGATACCGCCGCCTGATCGCGCGCTCGAATCGCGCCGGATCCTCTCCGCCGCTACGCTCGCCGCCCGCCGAGCAGCCACGCCCCGGCCAGCGCCAGCAGCGCCAGGAACAGCGCCAGCGCCGCGCGCGACAGCAGCGGGATCGGGTCGGAGAAGACGCCGACGTCGAACCCCGCCGCCGGCCCGGCGTCGGCCGCCGCGACGATCACCCCGCCGGCGCCGCACGCCCCGGAGACCAGCAGCACGTCGTACGACCCCGCCGGCGCCGCCGGCCACACCACGGTCGCTGGGATCACCCCCGCACTCGCCGTGACGTCGGTCGAGACGAGCGGACCGGTCGGGGCCGCAGCGCTGACCGTCCACACCGTGTTGCCGGCGATCGCGTCGCGGTCTTGCGCGGCGTCAGGCCATTCGTGATTACGGGGACTGCTTGTGCTCCACCGCCTCGCGTCTGGCCCATGGAGCGGTGAAACGCAGCACTCCGCTCGAGTGGAAGATCTCGATTGCCGATCCTTCCTGCGGCTCGGCCGGTTCAAAGATTATGGCGCCCCCTACGGGCAGGTGCTCGCGTGAAACCCGAAAGCTCCGTCGTACACGCCTGCGCACGTCACGCTGCCGGAGACGGTGCCGCCGCCAAGTTGCGAGCCCGCCACCGAGACGGCCCCCCCGATGTTGTCGACCGTCGTGGTCCCAGAGATGAGGGCGTGGAATGCCTGCACGGTGCCGGCGAAGGTTATGATGCCGACGTTTGCGCCGCTCCCGGCGAACGCGGAGAAGTTGCCGCCGCGGATGATCACCGTTCCCGCCTGGTTTTCCAACGCGCGGGCGTTGGCTCCGCCGGTTGCAGACAACTGCACGTCCGTGAAGGTGGAGAGGTTTCCGGTATTGGCAACCACGGCCGAGTTGATACTGGAGCCGCCGATGACCGACACGCTCACCTGGGTGAGGTCCACATGGCCGACGATCCACAACCCTGAGGCCTGCGAGCCGGTCCCGGTGTTCTGCACCGAGAGGAAGCGCAACTCATTCCGCCCGGCACAGTAGATCAGCTCTCCACCTGATCCCGTTCCCTCCACGATCGTGGCGTTGATGCCCGAGCCTTCGACGTTGACGTACTGGGGAATGGTAGGCTGCGCCGTCCCGAGGTCGTAGATCCCGGGACCGATCTTGAGCAGCCAGGGGTTCGTCGCCGACGGCATGTCATTTCCAGACGTCGGGATCGCGCCCAGCGCGGCGAGCAGCGCCGCGCCCGACGCGGTCGGGTTCGGCGTCCCGTCCACGTTCTTTACCGCCCATACGAGTTGGGTGTGCGTCGGCCAATTCGCCGTCCCGCGCATCGCCTTTTCGATGAATACGGCCATCTGGTCGCGAGTCACTGGCGTACTCGGGCAGTAGAGCCCGCCACCGCACCCCGCCGAAATGCCATCGAGGCCGAACTGCTCGATCCAGGGGTCGAACACCGTCGTGCAGGTGATGTCCGAGAACGGCACCCCTGGCACGCAGGTCGGTGGCGTGTACGGACCGTTGCCTTGGCTCTTCGGTCGGTGCATCTGCGACTGGACTTGTGCGAGCGCTGGCGTCAACGAGACGCACAGCATGACAGCCACCACGCTTCCAACTCGCGACACTATTTTCATGAATGTCCTCCGTTTCGCTTCGCCTGCCGGAAGGGCAGGAGGTTGGGTGCAGGATTCACTGGTATCTGCGGTCCCTGCTTGGTCATCCGTGGCCATGCCGCCATACTCTTCCCTTCGAATACACAATGTTCGCAACTAAGGGCACGCCACAGGGGCCATGTTGCGGTCGTAGTTGCCGATGCACTTAAAGACCCCGGCGCCGAAGTTGGCAAGCGAAGAGTCGAAGACCCCGCTGTAGCCCATGTCCACCTCGTAGCCGGCGCTGTTGTAAATGGCATTGGTCAGACCTTCCACCAGTGCATTTTGGATCGTAAGGGCATGGTACTGCGAGCCGGCGGTGTAGATGCCGAAGCTTGTGCCACCCGAGGCGAACGCGCCGGACTCGTTGTACATCTCCACCGCGCTATTCGAGGCGTAGATGCCGATCTGGTAGGTCGCGCCCCCCAAGGCGAACGCCTCGGCGCGGTCGAGCACGAGACGCCCGCCGAACCACACGATGCCATACGAGCCGGCCCCCGAACCCGTGTTCTTTGCGGTGAGACGAGTGAGGGTGCCGACCCCGTTCGACATCTGGATCGTCCCGTATGTGTCGCAGGTGCTGGTGATTACCGTTTCCTCCATCCCCGATCCCTCCATGCTCACCCACGCCGGAAGCTGTAGGTCGTTCGACCCGAGGTCGAACGTTCCCGGACCCAGCTTGACGATCCACGGGTTGGCGCTCGAGGGCACTTCCGAACCGCTGAACGGGATGGCCGCCACCAGGTTCCTCAGCTCGGTCCCGGAGTTGACGTCTGAGTTGGACTCCCCGGCCGGGTGGTGGTAGACGAGGACCGTGTGCGGCGGCCAGTTACCGGTGCCAC
>JAJXYI010000003.1 GCA_021780625.1 bacterium
GATTCAGCTCGGCGCGTGCCAAGCGGCCGTCTCCATGCGGGTAATACCGCTCATCGTTTCGATCGGGATGATGAGAAAAATCGATCATCCTGGGTCAAAACGTGTACTCGGTCTGCAGCCAGGCCTTGTGTGTGTTGGAGAACGGGCCACCCGAGGAGTAGCGGGCCAGCTTCGCGAGCACGGTCCAGTGTTTCGTCACCTTGTGGGCGACAACCGCATCCCATTCGTTCCCGTACGAAAGGTCGCCGAAATCGGAGTGGAAGTCATGATACACCACCGTGATTGGAAATCCCCCGGGGATGGCGGCGCCGGCGGAGACGAACAGGTCTCGAAGCCCGTCGGCGGGCGTGACGAGGAACAGGTCGGCCCATCCGTCGAAGGCGTGGAGCGTGGCGAGCGGGGTGGCGAAACCCTTGCGCCCGTGGTCACTGCCCAGCGTCTCGTAGCCGACCCCGAAGTGGAACGGCTTCACCTGGGCCCCGACCTGGAACAGCGAATAGTCGGCGCGGTAGTGGACGGGGTTCCTGCCGGCGTCCGCCTGCGTGGCGTATTCGAGACGGTAGGACACCTTCACGCCGGCGCCGACCGGCGCGGCGCCCGCCAGGCTCGCGCCGTAGGTGTCGGACGAGTTCGGGGCGGAGTTGTCGAAGTCGAGCAGGTAGGCGTAGCCGGTGAGCTTGCCGAATGGCAGGCCCGAGTAGGTTGCGTTGATCAGGTGGATGTTGCCGGTGAAGTCCGGCTGAGGGGACTTGTTGCCGAACACGCGGCTGACGCGCCAGATGTAGCCGTAGAAAAATGACAGATCCCTTGCAGGCGCGGCGGTGAGGTCGGCAGCGTCGAAGGTCTGCATGTTCTGGCGCCAGCCCACGTCGCCGACGAAGCGGGCGTTGTCGAGGACGATGCGCTGGCGGCCGACCTTGAACGTGGCGTCGGGGGCCGCGTACGAGAGCCAGGCCTGGTTGAGATCGGTGACGGTCGGGTCAGCGATGACCGTCCGCCCGGCGCCGCCGGGGTTGGTGCCGGCGGCGTTGTAGTCGTCGGGGTTGCCTAGCGAGGCGACGTTTTCACCCTGGAGCATGGCCGAGAACCCGTGGAGCGGGGCGGTGGTGAAGCCGAAGCGCGTGGCGAGAGTCTCGGCGTTCGAATCCTTCAGGTGCGACTGGGTGGCGTGTTCCCAGCGCAGGCGGGCGTCGAAGGAGATCGTGCCTTTGGCGAAGGCGTCCTCGAGCGAGGCGGCCTCATGGCTGGTGGGCGTGGGTTCGGCCGCGAACGCGGCGATGGTGGTGAGCGCGAGAAGCGCGAAGGTTCGGAACGGTTTCATGGTTGGTTGGGTGGGAAGCTTCGCTTGGGGCTCGGGGAGAAAGCGTGTGTCAGGTCAGGACTGGGGGGGGGGGGGGGGGCGCCTCGGCGGGGCGGCGGTGGGAGCGTTCCTCAAGGAAGCCGATCAGCTGCTCGCGGAGGCGGTAGTACTCCGGATCTTCGAGCAACTGCTTGCGGGAGCGGGGACGCGGGAACGTGACGGACAGGATCTCGCCGACCGTCGCAGCGGGACCGTCGGTCATCATCACGATCCGGTCCGAGAGGAACAGGGCCTCGTCGACGTCGTGGGTGACCATGATCGCGGTCTTCTGGTCGCGCTGCCAGAGGCCGAGCAGCACGTCCTGAAGTTCGTAGCGCGTCAGCGAATCGAGCATGCCGAAGGGCTCGTCGAGGAGGAGCATCTTGGGAGAGAGTGCAAAGGCGCGAGCGAGGCCGACGCGCTGGCGCATGCCCTGGGAGAGTTCCGCGGGCTTGCGGTGCATAGAATCGCCCAATCCGACCACGGAGAGGGTGTATTCGGCGACCTGGCGGCGCTCGGCCTTCGTCGCGTGCGGATACACGCGGTCGACGCCCAGCATCACGTTGTCGAACGCGGTCAGCCACGGAAGCAGGCAGGGCGCCTGGAAGACCACGCCGCGGTCGGGCCCTGGGCCCGTGACCTCCCTGCCCGCCAGCAGGATGCCTCCGGCGGTGGGTGTGGCGAGGCCGGCGATCATCGCGAGAACGGTCGACTTGCCGCAGCCCGAGTGACCGATCAGCGAGATGAACTCGCCCTTCCCGACGTCGAGCTTGAAGTCCTTGACGATCACGGCGGGACCCGCAGCGGTCGGGTAGCTCTTGGTGACGTAGGAGATGTCGAGAAAGGCGTGCATGGCGACGGTCAGTTGATGGCGATGGGCGTGAGGCAGGGCGGAGCCGGCACGCGGCCCGGAGAGGTGGCTTTGCGCCGCGCGGCGGCGTCGAGCAGCCAGGTGGTGACGGAGGCCCGCAGGCGCTTGAATTCCGGGTAGTGGTTGAGCTCGCGCCGGTCGCGGGGACGGGGAAGCGTGACTCGGACCTCGGGTCCGAGTGTCGCGCCGGGGCCTGGCGTCATCGGGATGATGCGGTCCGCGAGGAGCAGGCCTTCGTCGACGTCGTTGGTGATGAGCACCACTGTCTTTCGGTCCGCCGCCCAGATCCGCGCGATCTCGTTCTGGAGGGTGCCCCGGGTGAGCGCGTCGAGGGCGGACAGCGGCTCGTCGAGCAATAGGATCCGCGGATCCATGGCGAGTGCGCGGGCGACGGATACGCGCTGCCGCATTCCGCCGGAGAGCTGGCGCGGAAGCTTGTCGCCCGCCGCCGCGAGGTTGACCATTGCGAGGTGCCGGTCCACGTGGGCGCGCCGCTTCGAAGCAGGCCAATCGGGGAACAGGCTGTCGACGGCGAGCGCTATGTTCTCCCTGACCGTGAGCCAGGGCAGAAGCGCGTAGGTCTGGAACGCCACGCCACGGTCGGGACCGGGACCCGTGATCTCGCGACCGTCCAGGCGGACCGAGCCCGTGTTGGGCCTGAGCAGTCCGGCGATCAGGTTGATCAGCGTGGTCTTCCCGGAGCCGGAGAAGCCGACGATGGCGACGAATTCCCCCTCCTCGATCGAGAGGTCCAAGCCGCGAAGGACCGGGGCGTGTCCGAAGGACTTGGATACGCCGTTCAGTTCAAGGAAGGCCATTGCGTCAGCGTTTTGCGGACCGCTCGTAGCTGACGAGCTGCTGGAGCGTCAGCATGAGCCGGTCGAGGATGAAGCCGATGATTCCGATCGTGAAGACCGCGACCATGATGAGCGCGAGGGTCTGGCTGCTCCCATTCTGGAACATGTCCCACACGAATTTCCCGAGGCCGGGGTTTTGCGCGAGCATCTCCGCGGCGATGAGCACCATCCAGCCGACGCTCAGCGACAGACGCAGGCCCGTGAAGATGAAGGGCAGGGCGGAGGGCAGCACGATCTTGCGCAGCCGCACCCACCACGACAGCCGGAGCACGCGGGCCACATTGAGATGGTCGGGATCGATGGAGCCCACGCCGATCGCGGTGTTCACCAGGGTGGGCCACAGCGAGCACAGGGCGACCGTGATCGCGGAGCTCACGAAGGACTTGGCGAACAGCGGGTCCTTCGACGTGTACAGGGCGCTCACCAGAATCATCACGATCGGGAGCCAGGCGAGCGGCGACACGGGACGGAACAGCTGGATGTAGGGATTGACGGTGTTGAAGAAGGTCTCGCTCAGTCCGCAGAGGATGCCGATGGGGATGGCGATCGCGGAGGCGATGAGGAAGCCCGCGAACACGGTCTCCAGGCTGGTGAGGATCTCATCGAGGTAGGTGGGCGCGCCGCTGTACTTGCGCTCGGCCCAGTGTCGGCCAGGGAAGGCCTTCTCGTAGCGAACCTTGATCTCGGCCTGCCTCGCATAGAAGGCCCGCTCGCGGGCGCGCTCGGCGAGGTGCTCCTTCACGAGCCCCTCGGCCTGCTCCCAGACCTGGACCGGGCCGGGCAGGGCGCCGATGCTGGTCTTCACGTCGGAGGCGACGGCGGACCACAGCAGCAGGAAGACGGCGGCGCCGACCAACGGCAGCCCGGCGATCCTGCCCAGTGCGCCGAACTGTCGGCGCGGCTCCTCGCCGAGGCAAAGCCGGAGCAGCGGCACGAAGAGTGTGAGACCGGTGGTCTCGCAGAAGGCGATGAGGCGTCGGAGCAGGTTCATGGCGTGCGGCTCCTCACTTCAGTCCGATCTTGAACGACCGCAGGTAGGCGTTGGGATGTCGGCCGTCGTAGGTGATGTGGTCGATGAAGTCGCTGGTGGGCGGCTTGAAGCCGTCGGTCGTGGGGAGATCGGAGGCCTTCATCTTTCCCTCCGCGATGAGCTGTTCGGCGGCCTCGCGGTAGATGTCGGGCCGATACACCTCCTTTGCGACCTTCGTGTACCAGGAGTCGGGCTCGGAGGAGGGAATCTGGCCCCAGCGACGCATCTGGGTCAGGAACCAGATGCAGTCGCTATAGTACGGATACGTCGCGTGATAGCGGAAGAAGACGTTGAAGTCGGGCATCGGGCGGGTGTCCCCCTTCTCGTACTCGAAGGTGCCCGTCATGCTGTTCGCGATCACCGCGGGATCGGCGCCGACGTACTGGGGTTCGGAGAGGATCTTCACGGCCCGGCGCCGGTTGGCGGCGCTGGCGTCGAGCCACATCGCGGCGCGTATCAGCGCGCGGAGGATGGCGAGGTGAGTGTTGGGGTACTTCTTCGCCCAGGCTTCGGTCACCCCGAAGACCTTCTCGGGATTGTTCTTCCAGATCTCGTAGTCCGTTATGACCGGCACGCCGATGCCCTTGAACACGGCCTGCTGGTTCCAGGGTTCGCCCACGCAGTAGCCCTGGATCGTGCCCTGCTCCAGGGTGAAGGGCATCTGGGGCGGCGGCGTCACGGACAGCAGCACGTCGGCGTTCGTGGTCCCGGTGGTGTCTCCATTAATATAATACCCCGGGTTGATCCCGCCCGCGGCGAGCCAGTAGCGCAGGTAGTAGTTGTGCGTGGAAACGGGGAACACCATACCCATGCGCATGGGCGTGCCGGCGGCTTTGTAGCGGTCCACGATCGGCTTGAGCGCTGCCGCGGAGATCGGGTGCGGCGGATGGGGCACGTCGAGCGCGGGGTCGGCGGCCTGCATCTGACGCCAGATGTCGTTGGAGACCGTGATCCCGTTTCCGTTCAGGTCCATGCTGAAGGCGGTGATGATCCTGGCCTTCGTGCCGATGCCGATCGTGGCGCCGATCGGCTGGCCTGCGAGCATGTGGGCGCCGTCGAGTTCGCCGCTGATCACGCGGTCGAGGAGGATCTTCCAGTTGGCCTGCGCCTCGAGCGTGACGTTGAGGTATTCGTCATCGAAGAAGCCGAGCTCCTTCGCGATGACCAGGGGCGCGCAGTCGGTGAGCTTGATGAAGCCGATCTTCACGTCGGTCTTCTCGGGCGGAAGGATCGGCGGGACTCCGGCGGCGGAGGCGATCACAGACGTGGCGGCGAGAAGGAGCAGGCCGCCGACGGCGAGGCGCCGGAGCGGACGGAGGGAGCGAAACAGCGGTGCGAGTGGGAACATGCGTGTGGATCTGTCGGTTTGCGTTCGTGGGATGGAAGGCGCGGGTGAGGTCAGCGGGCGCCTGCGGATTGGGCGCTGGATACGCCGAAAGTCTGCTCGAAGAGGTCGACTCGGAAGGTGCGTTCAACGAGGTCGTCGGGTACCGGAAGTGACGCGGGGATAAGGCCGTGCCGGTGGAAGCCCTCGAGCAGCCAAAGGGCCTTGTCGGCGGAAGGTTCGTGCACGTTGGTGCCGTGCAGGATCGGGAACATGGGGGCCTCGGTTGCGCCCAGGCCGAGTTCGACGACCTTTGCGGAGAGGTTCAGGTATTCGCGGCGCGCGAGAAGGGAGACCAGTTCCGAGCGAAACTCCGGCCGGGTGCAGAGTTCCGAGGCGGAGGCGAGCGCACGCAGCAAGGCCCGGTGTTCGGCATCGCGGGACTCGGCGAAATCCTCGCGCACCATGAGCACCTTCTCGACGTGGCCCGGTGCGAGAGTGCGGCTTGTCGCCGGGCAGAAGCCCGCCTGTTCACGCACGGCGAGGGCGTTCCAGGGCTCCCCGGAGCAGTAGCCGTCGATCGTGCCGGCGTACAGGTTTCGGAACAGCAGCGGCGGCGGGACGACCACGATGCGGTAATCGACGTCGGGACGCAGGCCCGCAGACTTGAGCCAGTCGCCGAGGAGGATGCGGTGCGACGAGTATTCCGAGACGACGCCGAAGACGAGTGGTCGGTTCCCGCGCAGTCGCCGGGCCTCGTCCCGCAGCGTCGCCCCGTCGTGCACGCCGCGCTCGTGCAGCTCCGTGGAAAGCGTGATCGCGTTGCCCTCCTCGCCGAGCGCGAAGGCGGTTAGGCAGGGGCAGGCGGGACAATGGATGCCCAGGCTCGTGCTGAGCACCAGGGCACCAAGCGCATGAGCCGCATCGAGCTCGCGATAAATCACCTTGTCGCGGATCGTGGCCCAGCCGAGCTCGCGGCGGAGTTCCACGCGGACGCCCTCCCTCCGGAAGAGCCCCATCTCGTGCGCGACGATCAGGGGCGCGGCGTCGGTCAGTGCGATGAAGCCGACTCGAAGGGCGGTGGGGGCCGTCCGGGCGGTGGTGAGTGTGGATTTGGAAGGCATCGTGAACCGACATGCTTAAGCCGGTGCGATGCCAGAACCGCAGGCTGGCTTGAAAAGTGCTTTTGAAAGATTCGCTCAAAATGAGAAATGCAATTCATCATCGCCCCGGGCCTCCAGGGAAGCGCCGCTCATCACCTCCATGAGCGCGGTGATCGACAGCAGGCAGCTACTCGCCTTCGCGACCCTCGCGCGGCGTCGTAGTTTTACGAATACGGCCAGGGAGCTGTGCCTCACGCAGTCCGCGGTGAGCCACGCGATCAAGACCCTGGAGCAGGATCTGGGCGCGCCGTTGTTCAACCGGGTGGGGAAGACCGTGCACCTGACCGAGGCCGGCGAGCGTCTCCTCGCGACGGCTGACGGCGTGCTGCGGGCGATGAGGGAGGCCCGCGACGGCGTGCGCGACCTGAAGCAGTGGGGCCACGGGCGCCTGCGCGTGGGAGCCAGCACGAGCATCTGCCAGTACCTGCTCCCGACGGTGCTGCGGGAGTTCAAGCAGAGCTTTCCGGCGTGCGAGCTTCGCGTCGAGCCGGGGGACGGCCCCAGGATGGTCGACATGCTGCGGGCGAACCAGGTCGACGTGGCGCTGATGCTGAAACCGGCGCGCCACAACGAGCTCGTGTGCCGCCGCCTGTTCGACGACGAGCTGAAGCTCATCGTGTCGCCCCAGCACCGCTGGGCGGCGGCCGCCTCGGTGAACCGCGCGGATCTCGGGGCGGAGACGCTGATCCTCTACAACAAGGGCAGCTACACCTTCACGATGATCGACGACTTCCTGAGACGGGACAAAATCGTGCTGCAGAACTTCATCGAGCTCGGGAGCATGGAGGCGATCAAGGAACTCGTGAAGATCGGGCTCGGGGCGGGGATCTTCGCGCCGTGGATCGCGCAGAAGGAGCTGGCGGAGAGGTCACTGGTGGCGCGCTCGCTGGGCGCGCGCAGGCTTCGGCGAAGCTGGGTGGTGGCCCACCTGAAGGGGCGCAGGCTCTCGCTTGCGGAGGAGACCTTCATCGGCCTGTGCGAAAGCGTGGCGGAGATTGGGATCGTCAACGGACTGGTGGAGTAGGTGGGCTCCACGTGGCGAGGTCGCCCGGATCGTTCAGGTTGGCGGCCGCGGCTCGAAGCGGGGCCGGCAGTTCGACGACCGCGAGGAGGCCCGCCTGTTCGAGCGAGCGGCACAGCCCCTGCATCGAGAGTTCGCGGCGCCCGACCCGGCGGACTGCCTCGTCGAGGGCGGCGGCGGGGTAGAGCGCGGCGAGGGGCTCCAAGTAACCATTGTTCAGATACACTGCGCCGCGCCGGTCCTCGGAACGCCCGAACAACGGGGCGAACCACGCGGCGTCCGCGCCGGGAAGGTCGATCGCAAGCAGCGCGACCAGCGGGCCGGCTTCAAGCCGCAGGCCCGCGAGCAGGCCGCCCATCGGACCGAGGTCCGGTGCCTCGTCGGGAAGTGACTCGAGCCCGGGAATCGGAGGTTGTCCGGCCTGGCGGGACACTACGATGCGCGAGCAGCCGAGCGAGGCGAGCGTGCCCGCCTGGCGGCGCCAAAGCGGTTCGCCCTTGATCTCGACGAAGGCCTTGTCGCGCCCCATCCGGGTCGACTGACCGCCGGCCAGCAATACGCCGAGCGCGGGAGCGGTCATCGCGCGGCGACGGCGGCCTCGCTGTGCAGCACGCCGTTGGAAAGGATCCGGCAGCGCAGCCCGCCGCGGCCCTTCAGCCAGGCCTCACTGCCCTGCGCGATCGCCTGGTCCATCCAGTAGCACGGCCTGCACTCCTCGCTGCCCTCGAGTTCCACGCCCTGAAGGCGGAAGCGGCGTCCGACCAGTGCGTTGAGATCCGCTCCGGCCACGATTGCATTTCGGCGCAGCGCGGCGGGCGGCACATCGGGGGCGCCGAGTTCGCGGCGAAGCTGTTCGAACACCTCCCAGGAGAACAGCGTGAGCTGGCCCTTGTAGTCGGGCTTGTAATCGAAGAACCGATCGCCTCGCAGCCCGCGGCCGGCGACACACTCGACCTCCGGCACCTCGACGACGGCTTCCTCGCCGGCGGGACCGCCGTGATGGCCGAAGTAGTTGTGTGCTGGAGACAGGTAAAGGTGGAGGATGCGAAGTTCGGAGGACATGACTGATTACAGCGCGGCGCGTCGGCCCGCATTCCGTACCCGAAATGTGCTGAAGGCAACGGCGAGAATCGCCCGATCCGGTTTATGCGGAGCCAGGAGGGAGGGAAAATTGGCCACGAAAGACACGAAAAGGCGTTGGTGGCGACGGCTTTGGTTTCTGAGCGCCTAAAAGCGTACGCAGGCATAAGCCGCAGCCACGGAAACTTCGTGATTCTTGTCGCTACTCCTTTCGGGGCTCTGCATCGAAGATTCCGGAGGCGCGGATGTCGCGCGAGGAGGCGCCGACGAGGATGTCGAAGCGGGCGGGATCCATCACCCAGCCGGCGGCGGCGGGGTCGTAGTAGGAGAATGCCCGGCGGTCCAGGAGGAAGGTCACCGTGCGTTTTTCCCCGCGCTTCAGGAACACGCGTTGAAAGCCCTTGAGCTCCTTCTCCGGGCGGAAGAGGCGGGGATGCTCCTCGTGCACGTACAATTCGGCGACCTCGGCTCCTTCGCGCTCCCCGGTGTTCTCGATGTCTACGGAGACACGGGCGACCGGCCCGCCGGCTTCAGAGAGTCGCTCGACGCGAAGATTGGAGTAGGCGAAGGTCGTGTACGAGAGGCCGAAGCCGAAGGGGAAGAGCGGCTGGATCTTTTTGGTGTCGAACCAGCGGTAGCCCACCAGCAGGCCCTCGTCATAGTGTTCGACGCCATTCTTTCCCGGATACGCACCGAGCGCGTGGGCGGGCGAATCGGAGAGCCGAATCGGGAAGGTGCAGGGCAGCTTGCCGGACGGGTTCACGTCGCCGAACAGCACGTGGGCGATCGCATTGCCGGCCTCGCTTCCGCCGTACCAGGCCTCCAGCACCGCAGGCACGCGGGATAGCCAGGCTTGGTCCATCGCAACCGGGGAACCGGAGACAAGCACCACGATGGTCCTCGGATTGGCCGCGACCACCGCGCTGATGAGCTGGTTCTGTCCCCAGGGGAGGTCGAGTGAAGTGCGGTCCGCACCCTCGCAATCATAAGGACGCTCGCGTATGAGGCCGCCGACCACGATCGCGACGTCCGCCGCCTTCGCTGCGGCGACCGCCTGGGCGATCATGGCGGGCGTCGTCCCCGCGGCGCTGCTGTAGCCGGGCGAGGTGATGATGTTCAACCGGGAGCCGACGCGGTGCAGGAGTCCCTCAAGTGGCGTCACTTCGTAGAGAGCCTTGATCCGTGCACTATCGCCGCCGTAGGCCTGGAGCCGCGTGGCATTTTCGCCGATCACCGCGATCGAGCGGAGTTTCGACGGGTCGAGAGGCAGGGCGTTGTTTGTATTCTTGAGCAACACAATGCCCTCCTCGGCCACGCGAAGGGCGGCCGCGCGATGGGCCGGCGTGCAGATCGAGCCCGGCTCGCGCGTGTCGAGCACGCCGGTGGCGATCATCACACGCAGGCTTCGGCGCACCTTGTCGTCGAGCAGGGACAGGGGATATTTTCCGGAGAGGATGCCTTCCTTGAAGGCCCGGGCCATGTGGAATCCGTCGTAATTGTCGCGGTTGGTGCCCATCTCGACATCCAGCCCACCTCGGACGGTGCCATCGGTGTCGTGGGCGGCGCCCCAATCGGAGATCACGATGCCCTTGAAACCCCACCGTTTCTTGAGGATGCCGTTCAGCAGCGCGTCGTTCTCGCTGCAGTACTGGCCGCGGAATCGGTTGTAGGCGGCCATGACGGCCCACACGCCGGCGTCCCGGACCGCCGCGCGGAAGGGCGGCAGATAGATCTCGTGGAGCGTGCGCTCGTCCATCTCCACGTCGATCGAACCGCGCTGCGTCTCCTGGTTGTTTCCGACGAAATGTTTCACGCACGAGGCGACTCCGTGGGACTGGACGGCGCGGATGTAGCCGACGGCCATGCGGCCCGCGAGGTAGGGGTCCTCGCCGAAGTATTCCGAGTTCCGGCCGTTGAGCGGCGTGCGCATGATGTTCACGCCGGGTCCGAGCATGATGTCCTTGCCACGCATCCGGGCCTCCTCGCCAATCACGTTGCCGAAGGCGGTCGCTGCGTCCGGATCCCAGGTGGACGCAAGATCGATCAGGACGGGCATGCACATCACGTAGTCGTCGTGCCGATTTGCGGGCGCGAACGAATTGCGCAGCACGTCCTCGCGCACGCCCATCGGGCCGTCGTCCATCCATCGTTCCGGGATGCCGAGGCGCGGGATGCCCGCGGTGCTGAAGGTCGAGGCGCCGTGGACGAACGCGAGTTTTTCATCGAGCGTCAGCCGTCCGAGCAGGTCATCGACGCGCAGTTCGACGGGAAGGGTGGGGTTTCGGTAAGCGGGGAGATCGGCGGCTGCGCGGGCGATTCCGACGGAGAGGATCAGGGAGGCCAGCGGCGCGCGGAAGGATTTGAAAAACATGGGCTGCGGCGAGAGGGGTGGAGTTGGGCTCCGTACACACCGTTCAGGAATCCAAACTCGGCAAACGGTGGCAGGTTCACACGGTAGAGCCCGGGATCTCCGCGAACCGATGGTCTGTTGTGAGACGTTCCTAGCTGTCGACTTTCTAGGAGGTTAGAAGGCCGCCGAATTTTCGACTTGAGTTTACGGAAGATTTAGCGCTAAACAGTTTCCACGCAAGTCATCCCACCCCTTTTAGATGGCGTGCGTACCTCAAGCAATCGAACCATCCCCCGAGTTCGTCCCGCATTGTGCCTTTGTGCAGTGGGAGACGGTCTCAAACTCTAAAATCCCCCGCAAACTCTTCACGATTCGTTCGGAATAGTGATGTAACGCTAAACCACCCGGGAGATCACCCCAGAAGGTCTTCGGGCGAAGGTATATCGTTAAATCGTTCTTAGCCGCGTCCGCTCAGGGCGCGTTGTTTGGCTTCTACGGCTAGATCACGATTTTCCCCGTTTGCAGCCTCCCCAGAAGGCGGCGGAGGGGGATTAACCACACCACCCCAGACCATGAATAAGCATCCGGTAGACAAATCGATGCTGGCGTTCCTCGCGGCGCTGGCATTTGTCGCCGTTCCGTCGGTCC
>JAJXYI010000284.1 GCA_021780625.1 bacterium
TTCGTAACTGCGGAAGGCGAAAAGGGTCTCGCTGTCCACCACGCCATCGGTCCGGAGGATCATGTCGGTAATGACCATTTCGATACGATCGACCGATTCGCACTCGATCTTGACCAGCAGGTCATGCTTGCCGGAGATCGAGAACACGTCGCTCACGCCCTGGATATCCAGGAGCTTCTCGGCGGTGCCAGTGACCTTCTTGGGCTCGATCTTGAGGAGGACAAACGCGTGTGCCATGGGAGATGAGCTACCGGCGCCGGCGCGCCGCGTCAATGGCCCGCCTCCCGGCAGGCAGGGACTCGTCCCCGATTCGCTCACACCCAGCCACGCGAAAGGTCACGGTTGGTCACCCAATAAAGGGGGCCTGATCACAGCAAATCCGAGGATGGCATCCTCCTCTTCTGGCGAGCCAATCCCCCTTATTCGGGTGTGCTGGCCCCTTGAGCGACAGCATGCAGTCCCCACCCTTCGCGGCCGGCGTCGTCACCGGGTTTGGGCGCGCCCGCCACCTGAATGTCGGTGGCCTCGCACCCTTCCTGGCGTCCAACCTTCGCATGCCATCACGCCAGAGCGCGGCGCAACCTTGCGGATGAATCGGCAAAGTCGTGACTTTTCGATGCGGCCGCATGTCCTGACTCCACTCCCCCCACCCATGAACAAGATCAACCTCCGCGACATCCCCGAACAAATCTGGACTTCGCCAAAGGGAAAATTCGCCAGCAGCGACCGCGAGATCTCGGTCGCACTCGGACGCGAACCCATGTCCACGGACTTCCTGAAACGGCAGCCCTTCGACGTCGAGCTCTGCCGCATCCCGCCCGGCAAGGCCGCGTGCCCGTATCACTCCCACAGCGCACAATGGGAGTTCTATCACGTCGTCTCCGGCACCGGCCAGGCCCGCGATGACGGGGGCCTCACCGCCATCGGCGCCGGCGACAGCTTCCTGTTCAAGCCCGGCCAAGCGCATCAGCTTCTCAACGACGGCTCGGAAGACCTGGTGCTGTTCATCGTGGCCGACAATCCGCTCGGCGAGAGCTGTCATTATCCCGATAGCGGCAAGTGGATGGTGCGCTCACCTGAGCGCCGGCTTATTCGCTCCGAGGACATCGATTATCTCGACGGGGAGGAATGAGGGCAAAGCCTCCGCCGCCGGTGCCGATGAACCTGGAAACCGCAGTTAACAGAAGCAACGAAGCGTCGAAAGGCGGACACTCTCGGTGACGGCAGGACCGCGCCGATGGAAGCTTGGGACTTCAAACTTTTCATGCTCCTGCTTCCGCTCCTGCCCTTGATCCAAGCCCACCATTCCCCGCTTCGTTCACTTCGTTGTCTTCTGTTCAATCCTTCTCCTCTGGATCGGAGGGCGTTCACGGCTTCCCGCCCCCGATTCCGTTCCCTGTTCAAGCGATGAGCGACTCGATCTGTGCGGGGGTGAGCTCGGCGGTCGGACGGAATGCGTCGCCAGCCATGTAGGCGAGCAGGCTTCGACGCATCTGGCGACTGACGGGATCGGGATGGTCGCCGGTGAGATCGAACCCGCACACGACCAGCCTGCCTGCACCGACGCGCGCCTCGACGACCAGGCCAAGCGAGCGTGCGGTGACCCAGTCGTCGATCACGCGCACGAGCGGCTCGATCCCGCGCGGAAGCGTGTCCAGGCGCAGCGCACCGGCCCGACTGATCAGGTACCACCACTGCCAGTCGCTGCAAAATTCGGTGGGGAACGCGGCGAGCGCCGGATGCTTCGGGTCGCAGAGGATCCCCAGCGTCGTGGGCGCCTGACGCTTCGTCCACGCGGTGTTCCAGAAGATGCTCGAGAATCCCAGCTTCACCGGGGCCGGGCCCTCGTTTCGAACCCGTTCCGCGGGCAGCGTGAGTAGCACGCGCCCTCCCTTTTCGAGCGCCTCACGAGTCGCGGCGTCGAAGGTGTTGGTCAGATGGACTCCCTCCGCGCCGTCATCCGGTCCGCCCGGATACACCCAGACATTCCAATCGTTCTCCGCCGTCGTGCCCGGAATGGATACAACGAGCCTGAGCCGGCTCGGGGAGCGGACGCCCGCGAGGGACGCCTGGATCCCGCCCAGGGCGATGCCATTGTCCACCGGCAGACTTCGCGCGGGCAGCGTGCCCGAGGCCACGATGGAGCCGTCGTCCGCCACGAGCCGCCACGGCACCGCCACGTCGGGCACCGGGTTCGCGCCGAAATTCGACACCTCGATGTCGGCCGTAAAGGTTTCGTCCCGGGTGAATACGCGCTTCGGAAGCCGGGCAAGCGGGACAAGTTCGCTGCAGAAGCGGCGGTACTCGGGCGAGGTCACATACCCTTTCTCCCGCCAGAAGGGGTTGAGCACACCAACAAGCGCCGTGCCCTGGCCCGGAAAGTCGTGGACGTCGAGCAGTTCGAAGCCGCCCATGCCGGGCGTTCGCAGCAATGCCTCGATGTCGTCCTTGTAGCACAGCACCTGGAGTCGTCCCGACGCCCGCAGGAAGTCGCGCGCCAGGTGTCCGAGTCCGTTGGCCTCGAGCTGGTCGCGAAATATCTCGAAATTCCTCGGCTTGAGATACCCCGTGTACTCAGGAATCTCATCGAAATCCGGATACACGCACCATTGGCCCACCTCGTGGCTGATGACCGGCACCGGCCGCTGCGCGACGAAGGTGCGGTAGTCGCCCATCGTTTCGGGCGGCTTTCCATTGATCTTCGAACGCTTGCCCGCCCCCCAGTGCTGCACGCGGGGGCCGAGGGCGACGAAGAACTGGTTTTCCGGCAGTTCCGGCCAGCCCGATCCTCCGCTCCACAGGCGGCGAGAATCGCGGGCCCGAAAGTGGATCACGTACCGTGCCAGGTAGGCCGCGGATTTTCTCCCACCCGGCTC
>JAJXYI010000311.1 GCA_021780625.1 bacterium
GCGGATCTTCGAGCCGTTCTTCACCACCAAGGAACGCGGCACGGGCCTTGGTCTTGCCATCAGCCAGCGGATCGTCGCCGCGCACCAGGGCGAGATCCGAATCACGCCCCGCGAGGGCGGGGGCACGGTCGTCGAGATCCTGCTGCCCCTCTCCGCGGTCGGAGCCATTGAGGGCCAGCCATGAGCGACCCGAAGACCGTTCTCTTGATCGACGATGACGAGAGCCTGCGGCGGGTGGTCGAGTACAACCTGCACGAGGACGGGTACCGCGTGATCGCGGCCGCCGACGGCCGAAGCGGACTGCAGCGCTTCCGGGACGAGGCCGTGGACGTCGTCCTCACTGACGTCCGCATGCCCGAGATGGACGGCGTCGAACTGATGGCGCATCTCAAGGCGATGCAGCCCGATCTTCCGGTCATCGTGCTCACCGCCCACGGCACGATCGACTCGGCGGTGGAGGCGATGAAGGTCGGGGCCTTCGACTACCTCACCAAGCCGTTCTCGCGCGAGCAATTGAAGGCGTCGGTGCGGAAGGCTCTCGAACTGGGCGCGCTCGCCAGCGAGAACCGACAGTTGCGTCAGATCGTGAGGGAACGCTTCTCGTTCGCCAGCATGATCGCCGGGTCGCGAGCGATGCGCGCCGTCACCGACACCGCCTCCAGGGTGGCGGGGAGTGACACGACGGTCCTCCTCGAGGGCGAGAGCGGAACGGGCAAGGAACTCCTGGCCAAGGCGATCCACGTCAACAGCAGCCGGAGCCGGGGGCCCTTTGTGACCGTCAACTGTGCGGCCATCCCGGAGAACCTCCTCGAGTCGGAGTTGTTTGGACATCGCCGGGGCGCGTTCACGGGCGCCGTCGCGGACAAGCAGGGCAAGTTCGAGGCGGCGAACCGGGGGACGATCTTCCTGGACGAGGTCGGCGAACTGCCGCTCCTGCTGCAGGTGAAGATCCTGCGGGTGCTGCAGGAGCGCGAGGTGGACAAGGTCGGAGAGACACGCCCGACCAAGGTCGATGTGCGCGTGGTTGCGGCGACCAACCGCAGCCTGGAGAAGATGACCGCGGACGCGAGCTTCCGCGAGGATCTCTACTACCGCCTGGCGGTGGTGTCCATCCGTGTCCCGCCCTTGCGCGAGCGATCGGACGACATCCCATTGCTCGTGGACCACTTCCTGGCCAAGCACGCCGAGCGCCTTGGCCGTCCGCGCCCGGCCGTGGACAAGGCCGTGTATTCGGCGTTCAACCTGTACGCGTGGCCGGGCAACATCCGTGAGCTCGAGAACGTCGTCGAGCGGGCGCTGGTGCTCGATCGTGACGGCCGTCTGGACCTCGACGACCTGCCCGATCGCCTGAAGGCGAGCGGGCAGCGAATCGGCAATCTGCGGATCGAACTGCCGGACGAGGGGATTTCGCTCGAGGAGGTGGAGCGCGAGCTCCTGCTCGCCGCCCTCGAGAAGCACAACTGGAACCAGACCCGCGCCGCCGCCTACCTCAAGATCACGCGGAGCACGCTGCTCTACCGGATGCAAAAGTTCGGCTTGGAGCGGGACCAGAGCGCGTCGTCCTCCGCCGGCAGCCCGGATTGACCTCTCGCCGCCGTCGAGCCCGACGGCCACCTGCGTGAAAACAGACACCCGGGCCGTCCGAAGAGAGACGGCCGCAGCTCCCCCGCGCGCCCGACAGGTTGGCAATCGGCTGTTTCAGAGCTGCCTCGGCCCCCCCGTCCGGGGCACGCGCCTTGCACGCCCTGGGGTTCGTCGGCGCTCGTCTCCAATCGGTGGTTCAGCTCACGTGGAGAATAGTCAAATGAGTACGAAGATGTCCTCCGCCTTCCTGTTCGCCGGCCTCGTCACAGTCGCCCTCGCTGCGGCTCCGCTGCCGGCCCGGGCGGACCAGGGCGCGGCGCCCGGACCACAGGGCGGCATGCAGGGGATGCAGGGGATGCAGGGCATGCCGCAGAAGGGCGCCATGATGGCCTCCGCCGCCCGGGTATTGAAGAACGTCGATCAGATCATCAAGGCCTCGAGGCCGATGATGCGTGACCTCGCCAAGATGCACGCCGGCATGGAGGGGCACCGGCAGCCCGATCAGATGATGACGAGCATGCAGGGCATGCTCGACAACATGGCGGAGATGCAGGGGCAACTGAACGGGATGATGAAGGACCCGATGGTGATGGGGAACGACCAGGCGATGAGGAGCTTCCAGCAGGCCTGCACGAGCCTCGAACGGACGGCGTCGTCCTTCCAGTCGATGACGAAGAGCATGTCGTCGATGATGATGGCGACGATGGCTTCGATGAAGAAGTAACGGCGGCCGATCTCGATCAGCGGACGGCGGCGGGGTCGCCGTCCGAGCATCTCCGGGCGGGGAGCCGGCCGGCCGTCCACGCGCTGACCCCGCCGGGCCGGCCGCCTATTTCGCCGGCGCCGCGCCCATCTGCGCGCGCGTCTCGGTCAGCAGCTGGCGGACCTTGTCCCGATCGACGTAGTTCGGGTTGGCGGCCAGGAGCTTCTCCCACGCCGCCACGGCGCCGGCCAGGTCGTGCTTTCCGTCGCGCCTGACGATGCCCAGGTTGAACAGCGTCTGCGGGTGCGTCGGGTCGATCGCCAGCGAGCGGTCGAACTGCGCGAGCGCCTCGTCGGTCCGGCCCGAGTACCACAGGGACGTGGCGAGGTCGGTGCTCAGGTTCACGTTCCGCGGGTTCTGCTCGAAGGCGATCTGGTAGGGGGCGACGGCCTCCGCGTACCGGCCGGCATCGAAGAGCATGTTGCCGAGCTGCGTGTTCGCCTGGACGTTGCGCGGGTCGCGCGCGAGGATGTCGCGCAGCGCCTGCAGCTGCTGTTCGTTCGCCGCGGCCGGCGCCGGCCCGGCGGC
>JAJXYI010000013.1 GCA_021780625.1 bacterium
TCTCGCGGACAACACGCTCGAACAGTGCGTCCATCGTTTCCCCGTCGCCCCGGGCGACTCCATCTTCGTTGAGAGCGGGCGTATCCACGCCATCGATTCCGGCAACCTCATCCTCGAAATCCAGCAGAACTCGGACACCACCTACCGGGTTTACGACTGGGGCCGCGTGGGACTGGATGGGAAACCGCGCCAGCTCCATGTCCAGCAGTCGCTCAAGTCGATCAAGTGGGACGACTTCGAACCTGCTCCGATGCGCGGCGCGCCGACGTCGGGGGTGCTGGCGGAATGCCCCGATTTTCTTATTCGCCGGGTCGTGCTCGACCGGGGCGAGAAGCTGCATTTTGAGGCGAACGAACAACCTCGCATTCTGAGCGTGGTGAGCGGGTCGCTGGTCCAGCATGGAGGGGGCCGGGGCACCGAGATTCTCACGCGCGGCGACAACGTGCTTCTCCCGTATTCGGGAGCCTTCACTTTCGACGCTTTCGAAGCGTCGATCCTGCTCGTCACCGAAAACTTCAACCACTGAAAACCGTGCGCTCCCACCTTCGGTACTCGGACTCCCGCGGCGGAATCCTCTTCAAGCTCCTTCTTGGCGTGGCGGTCGTGCTCGCCGCCGTCTCGCTCGCGTGGATGATGCTCCTGCCCGTGGTCGCCTCGAAGTACATCTCGAGTCAGACCGGGTTCAGCATGAGGGTTGATTCGCTCTCCGTGAATCCGTTCTCGGCCTCGGTGAAGATCAAGGGCCTGGTACTTGATAATCCCTCGGACTACCCGATGCCGGATTTTGTCCATGTGCGTTCGTTCGTGGTCGAAGCCGAGTTGTCCTCGCTTTGGAGCGACCGGATCGTGATCGACAATGCCGACGTCGACGTCGCCGAAGTGGCGCTCGTGAAGGACAGCCATGGCCAAAGCAATGCGGCGCTGTTCCAGGATCGTTTGGCGGGCCCCTCCAAACCCACGGCGAGCAAGCCGGCCGCCTCCTCGAAATCGAAGTCCTTTCTAGTGCGGAAGCTTCACATCCGCTTTGATCGCCTGCTGATGGTCGACTACTCCGGGGTGAAACCGTCGCGCAAGGAGATCAATCTCGATTTCGATCACACTTATCAGGATGTGACGAGCCCGGTGCAGATCGCCGTTCCCATCCTCGGTCGCGTGACGGCGCTCGGTGGAGCCGTAGGCGATTTTGCCGGCAAGCTAGGCGCCCAGGCGCGTGACGCGGCGGCGAACGCTGCGCAACAGGTCAAGGAGACCGGCAAGAAGGCAGAGGGTGTGATCAAGGGGCTGTTCGATTCCCTGAAGGGAAATTGAAATCGCCCGTTGCCTGCGCGCCCGACGGCGCGCAGGAGCGCGGTTTGCGCGTCGAACGGTCGACTGCAGCGCGAGGAATGGGCTCGGCTGGTGATGAATTTTAACTGCTCGGGCCCGGCCTCTTGGCTCGATACGGGCCGGCAAGGGTTCGACGAGGTGAAACTCCTCGATTTGGGGGATTCCGTGATGCCCCCTTGAATTTTCCGGAGGCATTCCTTTTATTGGCAGGCTCACATGACCGATCCCGATACTTCCGACAACAAGACCAGCGCCGCAACCTCCGACGCCGCCGCGAATCAGGCGCCTGCGGATAATCCTGCGTCCGGGTCTGCGGCAGCCGAGGCGACCCAGGAGAGCTCTGGTTTGGCGGACCAGCTCGCTGCGGCGAAAAAAGAGTCTGCTGACAACTACAGTCGCTACCTCCGCGCGGTGGCTGACCTGGAGAATTTTCGCAAGCGCACGGTGCGGGAGAAGGACGAGCTTCGCCAGTACGCCGCAAGCCGTGTGCTCGAGGATCTCCTTCCTGCGCTAGACAACCTGGGCCTCGGGCTCGCTGCGGCGAAACTGCCCAACGCCGACATCAAGACCATCGTCGGCGGCGTCGAGATGGTGCTTTCCCAGCTGAAGGCCTCGCTCGCGAATCACGGTCTCAAGGAGATCAATCCGGTCGGCCAGCCCTTCGATCCACACCAACACGAGTCGATCGGCCATCAGCCGAGCTCGGAGGTGCCTGCGGAGGCGGTTCTCACGGTCGTTCGCACCGGCTATTCGCTCAATGGACGCCTCCTGCGTCCTGCCTCGGTGTTGCTGTCCAGCGGGCCCGCGGCTGCTGAAGCCAAGAGTTAATTCGCTCCGACCCTCCCAACCTCATGGCCAAGGAAGACTATTACGAGTTGCTTGGCGTCCAGAAGGGCGCCAGCGACGAGGAAATCAAGAAGGCTTACCGCAAGAAGGCCGTCCAATACCACCCGGACAAGAATCCGGGCAACAAGGAGGCCGAGGAGATGTTCAAGAAGGTCTCCGAGGCTTACGAGGCGCTCAAAGACCCCGAGAAGCGGGCCGCGTATGACCGGTACGGCCATGCCGCATTTGCAGGCCCGGGCGGCACCGGCGGCGCTCCGGGCGGTTTCAGCCAGGCGGGCGGTGGGTTTCACGATCCGTTCGACATTTTCCGCGAGGTGTTCGGACAGGGCGGAATGGGCGGCGGAATCTTCGAGGAGATGTTCGGTGGCGGCAGCAGGGACGGCGGCCGCGACGGCTCCGATTTGCGCTACGACCTGGAGATCACGCTCGAGGAAGCCGCGAAGGGCGTGGAAAAGGAGATTTCCTTCCGCAAGAACGTCACGTGCGAACGCTGCGAGGGGACTGGTGCCGAGCCTGGCTCGAAACGCACCACTTGCCCCACGTGCCGCGGCGCCGGCCAGGTGCGGCGTTCGGGTGGCATCATCGTGTTCACGCAAACCTGCCCGACCTGTGGCGGCGCCGGCACGCGTGTGGAGAAGGTGTGCACGGCCTGCCATGGCGAGGGCCGCACGCCGAAGACGACCAAGCTCAATGTCCGCATCCCGGCCGGCGTGGAGTCGGGGTCGCGACTGCGCTCCTCGGGCAATGGCGAGGCAGGGCTTTCGGGCGGGCAGCCGGGCGACCTCTACATCGTGATCACGGTCAAGGATCACGAGCTGTTCGAGCGTCACGGGGACGACCTGTTCTGTGAGATTCCGATCAAGTTCACGCTCGCGACCCTCGGCGGCACGATCGAGATCCCGACCCTGTTCGGGAAGGCTTCGATCAAGATCGGTGCGGGCACCCAGAGCGGCACGACGTTCCGACTTCGTGGCAAGGGCATGCCGCATCTCCGAGGTTCCGGTCAGGGCGACCAGCTTGTGCGGGTGCACGTGGAAGTCCCCTCGAGCCTGAGCTCGGAGCAGCGCCGCATCCTCGAGGAATTCGCCCGCGTGTCGGGCGATGCCGACCACCCGGTTGCCAAGAGCTGGTTCGACAAGGCGAAGAAATTCTTCTGACGGGCGTCGCTCGGCTAGCGCAGCCAGACGCCCTTGTAGAAGCGGTTCCAGAGTCCGTCCTCCCGCCAGCCGGCAACTTCCGGCCTGACGAGGGTGACGTGTGTGTTCACATAAAGCGGTGCGACCGGGCATGTCTCAACGAGGCGCCGCTCGGCGTCCGCCACGGACTCGTCTCGCATGCGGGCGGTTGTCGCAGCGGAGGCGCGATGCACGTCGGTCGCGAACGCGGCGTCAGTCCAATGGGCGTAGTTGCCCGGGGCGCCCGGAAGGAGATCGGAAAGTGCGGCCACGGGATCGGCCACGTCGGGAATCAGCGTGATGAAACCGATGTCGTAGCGCCCGTCCCGCAGGGCGGCGACGTGTTCCTTGGCGTCGCGTACCGTGATCTCCACTCCGATGCCCAGAACGCGGCGCCATTGTTCCTGGATGGCCTCGAGGAGTGACCGGTTGGTCCAGCTGGAGAGCTCGAGGACAGGAAAGCCGCGGCCTCCCGGGTAACCCGCGGCAGCGAGTTCCCGGCGCGCGCGCGCCACGTCCTGCGAAGGCGTGGGGCCCGGGGCTCTCGAGAGGGGCGGAGGAAGAAAGGCGCGCGTCGGAATCTGATGGCCGAGCAGGACCCGGTCGACCAGCTGCCTGCGATCCAGCGCAAGACTGAGCGCACGCCGTACGCGTGCATCGTTGAGCGGTGCCCTGGCGCAGTTGAACGCCAGGTAACGCGTTTCAATGAGCGGTGCGATCCGCAGCATCGCGGGTTTCTCCTGAGAGTAGGCCGCAATCAGGGACGGAGGCACGGCCATGGTCACGTCGAGCTGACCCGCCCGAAAACTCCGCTCCTCGGAGTCGCCGTCATCCATCGCGACGAACTCGATCGTCGGCACCCGGATCGCCGCGGCATCCCAGTAGTCGCGCCGGCGGCGTACGACGATGCGTTGGTGCGGCGTCCATTCCACCAGTGTGAACGGGCCGTTGCCGACGAAGCGGCCGGGGCGGGTCCAGTCCCGTCCCTCGGCGGCGACGACCCTGGGGTCGACCGGCAGCCACGGGCCGCTCGCCGCATAGAGCAGGAAGTCGGGGCAGGGGGCGCCCAGGGTGACGACGAGGGTGAGCGGATCGGCGGCGCGGAGGCCGACCCGCGAGAAATCGACGAGCGCGCCGGTCTTGTAGGCCCGTGCATTGAGGATGGGATAGAATAGCGCGGCCTTGGGCGCCGGGGTGGCGGGCTCGAGTATCCGTTTATAGGATGCAACAAACTGGTCCGCGGTCACCGGGTCGCCGTTCGACCAGCGTGCGCCGGGCCTCAGGTGAAAGGTGTAGCGCAGTCCGTCGGGCGCGATGTCCCACCAGGCGGCGGCCGCGGGCACGACGCCGCGGCCGTCTGGGGAGGGGGCCACGAGTCCCTCGCAGAGGGCGCGGTCGATGAAGAACTCGTCCGGCATCGACGCGAGCGCCGGATCGAGGTCGGCGGGTTCGTTTCTCTGGCTGACGCGGAGAGCCGCTGGGTTGCCACGTCGCGGGGAAACCGTCGGGGCTGCCTCCCGGGAACAGGCCGCGGCGAGCAGCAGGGCCACCGCGCCCACGAGCGCGCGGACCAGGTTCCCGGCGCGGGGGTCAGCGTTTGAGCCAGACATACTTGTAGGGGTGGTGGTCCAGGAGATTTGGATACCAGCCCTGCACGGAAGGATCGACCAGGTACACGTGGGTGTAGAAGTAGATCGGGATGATCGGAGCGGCCTTCAGCAGCCGGGCCTCCGCCTGGCGAAGCAGCGCAAAGCGCGCCCGGTTGTCCTGGGTGGCGGCCGCCCGGTCCACGAGCGCGTCATAGGCGGGATCGTGCCAGCCGGTGAAGTTGTTTCCGCTCGCGGATTCCCAGATTTCGAGGAAATCCTGCGGGTCGTCGTAGTCGCCGGTCCAGGAGCTCCTCAGGATCTGGAAACTGCCGGTGCGCCGTGCGTCGAGTACACTCGTGAGCTCCATATTCGTGAGCGAGGCGGAGATCCCGAGTTCCCTGCGCCACATCGCCTGGATGGCCTCCGCGATCTGACGGTGGGCCTCCGAGGAATTGTAGAGGATTTCGATTCCGGGAAATCCCTTGCCGCCCGGGTATCCCGCCGCGGCGAGGAGGCGGCGGGCTTCGGCGGGATCAAACCTGGGCCCCTCGGGCGGTTCGTAGCCGGCCGTGCCCGGAGGGGTGAACGAATGCGCCGGCTTCTGTCCACCGCGGAGGATTCGGGCGCAGATTGTCTTCCGATCCACCGCGAGCGACAAGGCCTGGCGGACCCGCGGATCGGCGAACACGGCGAGCCGGGTGTTGATCCGATAGAAATAGGTGCCCAGCAGCGGGTCGATCCGCAGTTCCGAGCGGTCGTGTTTGCGATACCAGTCGACCTTGTCCGGAGGCAGCGCGTCGGTGACGTGCAGCTGCCCCGCCCGGAATACGCGTTCCTCGGTTTCCACTCCGTAAGGATAAAAATCGATGCCGTTCAGGCGCACCGATTTTGCGTCCCAGTAGGTCGGCGACTTCACCACGACGATCCGGTGGTCCAGGCTCCATTCCTTGAGATTGAATGGACCGTCGCCCACGAGTCGTCCCGGCCTGGCCCAGGGATTGCCGCGGGCGAAGACCGCCCCGGTCCGCGCGATGCTCGCAATGTTCACCGGGAACCAGACGGACTGGTTGAGCATGCTCAGGAAGTAGGGCGTGGGATGTGCGAGCGTGATTCGGAGCGTGTGAGCGTCCACGGCCTGCACGCCCACAGTCGAAAAATCCGTCGATTTCCCGCGGTTGAAGTCCTCGGCGCCCCGGATGACGTACATCTGGGAGGCGTTGGGGGCCGCCATCGCGGGGGACAGCACGCGACGAATGGACTGCACGAAATCGTCGGCGGTCACGGGAGTCCCGTCGGACCAGCGCGCCGTGGCGCGCAGGTGAAAGGTGTACACTGTCCGGTCGGGGGAGACGTCCCAGCCCTGCGCCACGCCCGGCACGGGATGCAGGTCGACGGGATCCTCGGACACGAGGCCCTCGAACAGAGCGCTGAGCACGGAGTAGTCGCTGTCCTGGGTCGCCAGCGCGGGGTCGAGGTCGCTCAACTCCTGGCCTATCCCCCGATGGAGGATTCCGAGACGGTCACCCCGCTCCACGAGCGTTTCACGGTGTCCGCAGCCTGCGAGGGATAGCACGACGGCAAGGGCCGCCAGCAAGGCCGGCAACCCGGCGAGGGTCGGGAACACGCGCCTCATGGCTTCTCGATGAGCACGACGGCGTGAGCCGCGATGGCAATGCCGCGTCCGAGATCGCCGACTCCCTCGTTCGTGGTGGCCTTGATGCCGATGGCATCGGGGGGCAGGCCCGTCGAGGTGGACAGCGCGGCGCGCATGTCCTGGACCCTCGGGTAGATCTTCGGCCGCTCTGCGATGATGCTCAGGTCGGCGTTCACGGGAGCGTAGCCCCGCGCCTTCAGTTCGCCGATCACGCGTCGCAGCAGGATCTGGGAGTCGATGTTACGGTAGGCGGGGTCGGTATTCGGGAAAAAATGACCGATGTCAGGGAGTCCGGCAGCCCCCAGCAGGGCGTCGCAGAGCGCGTGGGTCGCGCAGTCCGCGTCGCTGTGGCCCTCAAGCCCGTAATCGGTGTCAAAACGGACTCCACCGAGGACAAGGGGACGTCCCGCGACAAGGCGGTGGATGTCATAACCGTGGCCGATGCGAAACATGGGCGCACGATGGCAGCCCGGGCGCGGCGTTGGCCACGAAAAAGAAGGGCTCAGTCCGTGGGCAGCGCGCGCCGCGACAGCAGGAACTCGAAATAATCGAGGTCCGACGGCGTCGTGAGCTTCGGATTGGGATTCGTGTTCTCGAGCAGGGCGACGGGGTGTCCGATCGCCTCCACGGCCGCGGCGTCGTCGGTCACGTGGGCTCCACGCGCCATGATCCTCGCGTAGGCGCGCGTGATGAGATCGTATGCAAAGACCTGTGGGGTCTCCATCGCCCAGAGATTGCTGCGGTCGAGCGTACGCAGGTTGCCTTCGCCGCGGTGCGCCTTGATCGTGTCCGTCACCCGGTGCGCCAGCACCACGGCCTCCTCGCGTTTCACGATCTTCAGGAGTCCCACAAGCTGTTCGGCCTGGATAAACGGCCGCGCGCAGTCGTGGATGAAAACGTAGTCGATGCCGGGAGGAATCGCTTCGAGCGCGAGTGCGACTGAGTCCTGGCGTTCCTTGCCGCCCTGCACGTAGTAGGCGGGCGTGGGTGCGTAGCACATCAGCTCATGCAGCTGCGGGGCGTCACGGTACACGATGACGTAGTAGTCGCCGACTCCGCTCATCTGGAATGCAGCCACCGAATGGGCGAAGACCGGCCGACCCCCGAGGGGGGCCAGGATCTTGTCAGGCACGGAGCCCTGCATGCGTTTGCTGGAGCCTGCGGCGAGGAGAACGACGGCGGTGCGACTCATGTTTCTGTTTCTGCCGGGGTGGCGGGTATCCCTTTTCCGGAAACATACCCGCAAACGCCCCCGAAAGAAAGCCCGGATCGCAGGTTGTGAAATCGCCGACGGCCGCGGGGATTCGCGAAATGGATACGCGCGACCGCTCGCACCGATGGTCTCAGCGGC
Source organism: bacterium (assembly GCA_021780625.1). The sequence goes on from JAJXYI010000013.1 coordinate 7,942, forward strand.
CTCCGAGCTCGGCGAGGATCGCCTCCGCGGCGGCCACGGGATCCGGAGCCTTGAACACCGGCCTGCCGACCACGATGTAGTTCGCGCCCGCGGCGGCGGCTTCACCGGGCGTCATCACCCGGGTCTGGTCGTCGAGGCTCGCATCGCGCGGACGAATGCCCGGTGTGACGAGTCTGACCTCCCCCGGGAGCGTGCGGCGCAACGGCGCGATCTCGTGCGGCGAACACACGAGCCCACGGAGACCCGAGGCCGCGGCTAGCCTGCCCAGACGCGTGACCTGGTCGGATGGGCTGGCGTCCACGCCGACGTCGCGAAGGTCCTGGTCGCCCATCGAGGTCAGCACCGTGACGCCAAGCAAGAGCAGCGCGGGCGCGTGGGTGCGCTGGGCCTTGACCGCCCACTCCATCATCTCGCGCCCGCCGCCCGTGTGCAGGGTCAACATGCCGATCGGAAGCTTCGAGGCGGACTCCACGGCCTTGGCGACCGTGTTTGGGATGTCGTGCAGCTTGAGGTCGAGAAAGACCTGGAATCCCATGTCGGCGACCTCGCGGACGCAATCGGGTCCGCAGGCGGTGTACATTTCAAGACCCACCTTCACCCAGCGGACCGTGCCGGCGAGGCGCTTGAGGGTCGGGGCGACGGTGCGGGGATTGGGTGCGTCGAGGACGAGGATGAGATCGCAGGACATAGGGCCCCTCAGTGCATGGGTTTCCGGCGCGATCCCAAGCCAAATCCCTCTCGAAAAATTCCCGCGCTCCGTTCATCAAGGGGCCCCTGTGGACTCCGTCACCGTCTTTGCTCCAGCCAAGATCAACCTCTTCCTTGCCGTGACCGGACGGCGGATGGATGGCTACCACGATTTGGTTTCGGTGGTCGCCCCCTTGGATTTCGGCGACACCCTCAAGTTTGAACCGGACCGGGAGGGGGCCTTTTCGTTGGCCAGCGACGACTCCGAACTGCCCTGTGACGACTCGAACCTGGTCCTCAAGGCGGCGCGGCTGTTTCGCGAACGCAGCGGTTGGGCGGGGGGCGGGCGCTTCGTGCTTCAGAAACGCATTCCCATGGGAGCCGGGCTGGGTGGCGGTAGCAGCGATGCGGTGGCAGCCCTGAAGGCATTGAACACCGCCGCCGGCCGGCCTCTCGACGACCGGCGACTCGCCGAACTCTCGGCGGAGATCGGATCCGACTGCCCGCTGTTTTTCATCTCCAAACCGTCCGTGATTCGTGGCCGTGGCGAGCGAGTTGACCGGCTGCCGGAGGCGGCTGGAAGCAGGCTCTCCGGTCGGTCATTAATCGTTTTCAAGCCGGCATTCGCAATCAGCACGCCCTGGGCTTACCGGACGCTGACGGCCGCGGCGCCTGGATCCTACCTGCCTGCGGAGTCTGCCGAGGACCGTCTGAGAGGCTGGGTGGAAACGGCGGACGCGCCGGCCGAAGCCTTGCTGTTCAATTCCTTCGAGTCGCCCGCGTTTTTCAAATTCCCGGCGCTGCCGGCCTTGCTCGGCGACCTGCGCGCGCGCTTCGGTGCTGCACCGCTGATGAGCGGAAGCGGAAGCGCCTGCTTCGCCTTCGTGCCCGAAGACGTCAGCCTGGGAGCCTGGACGGCGACAATCCGCGAAGCCTGGGGACAGGACGCTTTCGTGCGGAAAGTTCGCGTCGCCTAGATTTTACCGACTTTTCGAGATCAGTGTTGACCCGTCCGCGGGCGGGAGCGTTATTCGGCGGCGCCAGCGTGTCCCGAGTTGGCGTGCCAGATCGTATGGAAGCTCGAAGTCACCAAGAGTTCGTCGTGCAAGGCATAGCCGCCTCGAAGGGCATCGCCTACGGGCAGGTCTTTGTGTATCTGCAAAGCAACGTCGAGGTGCCGAGTTATGCCATCGACACCTCGCGCAAGGAGGAGGAGATCAGGCGCTTCGAAAAGGCCCTCGTGGTCACCCGCCAGCAGATCCAGAAGATCCAGGACGAGGTGGCCCGCAATCTCGGCAAGAATGAGGCCGCAATCTTCGACGCCCACCTGCTCGTGCTCGAGGACCAGGCGCTGCTTTCGGAGACGATCCGAGCGTTTGAGGAGACCGGCAAGAACATCGAGACCTGCTTTCACTCCGTGGCCAGCCGCTACATCGAGGCATTTGCGGCCATCGACGACGAGTACCTGCGTGAACGCGCGGCGGACCTCAGGGACGTGACGCAGCGGGTGCTCCAGAACCTCCTGGGCCAATCGACCTCGAGCCTCAGTCAACTCGTCGACAAGCGCATTGTTGTCGCCAACGACATTAATCCGTCCGACTCGGCATCAATTGACCGGAGTCAGGCCCTGGCAATCGTGACCGACACGGGGAGCAAGACCAGCCATGCGGTGATCGTCGCGCGTTCGATGAAGATCCCCGCCGTGGTGGGCGTGACCGGTCTTACGGGACGCGTGAAGGAAGGCGACTGGGCCATCGTCGACGGATACGACGGTGTCATCATCGTAAATCCGACCGAGCAGACCCTTTTCCGCTACGGGCAGATCCGGATGCAGAAAAATGGCTTCGAGCAGCGTTTGATCGAGGCGAATACGCAGCCTGCGATCACGCTCGATGGAGTGGCGGTGTCGCTGATGGCGAACATCGAGAAGACGGAGGAGGCTCCGATCGTGAAGGAGTACCGCGCGGAGGGCGTCGGGCTGTTCCGCACGGAGTATCTCTATCTCAGCTCGGCGCGCATGCCGAGCGAGCAGGAGCAGTTCATCGCCTACAAGTCGGTGATCGACGCGGTCGCGCCCGAGCCAGTGGTGATCCGCACGCTCGACCTAGGCGGCGACAAGCAGTTCTCAGGAAAGACGGACCTCTTTCCCGAGGAGGACAATCCGTTCATGGGATTTCGCGCGATTCGTTTCTGCCTCGAGAACGTGCCGATCTTCAAGGAGCAGCTTCGGGCCATCCTGCTCGCGAGCGCGTTTGGCAAGGTGCGGCTGATGTTCCCGATGATCAGCGGAGGAGAGGAGCTGGCCCGCGCGATTGTCCTGCTTGAGGAGTGCAAGCGCGAGCTGACCGAGCGCGGCCAGACTTTCGACCCGGAGCTGGAAGTGGGCAGCATGATCGAGATCCCGAGTGCCGCGATGACGGCCGACATCATCGCCAGGCAGTGCGATTTCTTCAGCATAGGCACCAACGACCTCATCCAGTACATGATCGCGATCGACCGCGTGAACAACCGGATCGCGCATCTGTACGAGCCGACGCATCCGGCCGTGGTTCGCATGCTCAAGCGGATCGTGGACGAGGGGCACCGGGCGAAGATTCCGGTCGCGGTCTGCGGAGAGATGGCTGGCGACCCGGTGTTCGTGCCACTCCTGCTGGGACTTGGAGTGGATGAGCTCAGCATGACGCCCCCGTTGATTCCGGCGGTGAAATACCTGGTGCGTTCCATGACAATGCAGGACGCGAAGGCGCTTGCGGAGAAGGCGCTGGAGATGGATTCCGCGAAGGAGATCTTCGCGTTGTGCGACGAGTTCTATCGCACGCGGGTGAACATCGCCTGACCCGGGCTGTTTCCGCAGGGCACTGGATTCGCCCGAGTTGTGCGGAGGGCGGATTTTTCCGCAAATTCACGCTTGCACCGGGCGTGATTTCCCTGCTTCTTCTCGCCCTCCTTCGCGCACCCGTAGCTCAATTGGATAGAGCATCTGACTACGGATCAGAAGGTTTGGGGTTCGACTCCCTACGGGTGCGCCACTTTCAAA
>JAJXYI010000417.1 GCA_021780625.1 bacterium
TTCAAGAGTCCAAGTCGCCGTCCCGTAGGTCATCGTCTGCAAGAGGCCGCTTTGTGGGTCGTACGTGAAATTCACCTGACGGTGGCGGTCTCCCTCAAGCGCCTGGGTGATGCTGGCGAGCCGTGGGCCCGTCGTTGTACTCGTACGAGATCACGTTGCCAAACGGGTCACTCTCCTGCAGGGGAAGACAGGCGCGGGTCGTGGCGTCGCATCGGCCATACTGCACCGTGACCCCGTTCGGCTTCTGGAGCAGATGGGTGACGACCTGGTAACGCCAGAATTCAGGCGACATGGGGTCGTTCGTCCCCACTCCAACCAGAGTGTGCGGGGTGCCGTCGGCGGAGATCACCTTCGGGCCTTCTGGGGCGCCCTCCAGCACAACACCCGGACCGATCCGCCACTCCCAGTGCTTGGTATTCAGCGACAGCATCACATCGAGGTCGATCAGCCCGTTGCCTGGCAAATGCAGCAGGGGGATGATCAGCGCGAGATTCCCTGATGTCAGGTTGATGTTCTCAAATGGCGACGGACTGAGCGATGGGTGAATCTGGCTGATCCCCTCAGCCTCCAGCGGGGCCGGAACCTCGCCTTCATCGAGTGACTGGTCGTCGAGCGGAGAAGGCGCAAGCCAGGGCGTACGCGCAACGGGGCTGGGCGCGGCGTTGCTTCGCGCATTGAGACCCCCGGCATGCCAGGGTCCCAGCGACGCCGCGACGATCCCGACGGCCCATGCCACTCGGGATACGAGCATCCAAGCACGGAATCCGTTGCGCGACGATGACGGCATGTCTCATCTCCCCCCTTGTCGCTGAAATCGCTCGGCCTTCACGAGGATTGGCGCCTTCGATGTCGCTGACGCCGGGCGACCGGAACATCCTCAGCCTCGGGCCCAAGCAGTCGAAGTCCGAGCGTGGGGATCGTGCCCGCCGGGTGTGACAGATGAGGTCACTCCGCCGGGGCGGTTTCTTGTGGGCCCGCATGGTGGAGAAGTTCGGGGAGCCGACACCTTCGGATGCCTAGGCTTTCTTTCAAGTTTGTTTCAAGCGGCATCACATCGGTATGAGCGCCGAGCACGGGGAGAACGATAACCCCCTGCACACGCGCCAGTTAACGAAACGGGGCGCAGGGGCCGCTGCGCCCCGGTAACGCGGTAATGGAACAGATGCCGACGCCGCGGCTGAGACCGATTAAACTATTGATTATAAATGAGTTGTTGGCTGGGAGGCAGGGATTCGAACCCCGATAACGTGGTCCAGAGCCACGTGTCCTACCGTTGAACGACCTCCCAGCATGAGGCGAACGGGCAGGAACCTCTAATATTAGCGGATGAACACGGCTGGCGCAAGACGGGGACGGGGGCCGAGCCGACGAGGGTGAGGGCTGAGGGCAGAGGGCTGACGGCCGGGCACGGTAGGGCGACCCTTCAGGGTTGCCGCCTCAGGCAAGGCTGAAGCCTCGCCCCACCGGAGAGCGCGTCACGCGTCCGGCAACCCTAAAGGGTCGCCCCACCGGAGAGCGCCTCCCGCAGCTTCGCCAGCCTCGCAACCGTGCGCTCCCGCCCCACCAGCGCCACCACGTCGAACACGCTCGGGCTCACGCCCTGCCCCGTCACCGCGATCCGCGTCGCGTGGATGAGCGCGGCGGCCTTGATCCCCTGCGACTCGGCCGACGCGCGCAGCGCCGCCTCGATCGCCGCCGGCGTGAACGGCTCGACCGCCGCCAGCGCCTCGCCCCACGCCGCGAGCTGCGGGCTGAGCCCCGGCGCCGACAGGTGCTTCTTCACCGCCGCTTCCTCGTAGCCGTCGGGATCGATGAAGAAATAGCGCCCCTGCTCGGCGAGATCGCGGATCTTCTTTGCCCGCGGCTTGAGCAGCTCGATCACCTGGTGGAACCACTCGCGCCGCGCCCCGCGCAGCTCGTCGTCCCACGCGCCCATCTCGCGCAGCACCGGCTCGATGCGGCTCGTGATCTCGTCGCCCGAGAGCCGCGCCAGGTGCTGCTGGTTGAACCACTCCAGCTTCTCGGGGTTGAACACCGCGTTGCTCGACGCGATGCCGTCCAGCGTGAAGGCCGCCACCAGCTCCTCGCGCGTGAACAGCTCGCGGTCGTCTCCCGGCGACCACCCGAGCAGCGCGAGGAAGTTGAACATCGCCTCGGGCAGGAACCCCTGCCGCTCGTACTCCATCACCGACGTCGCACCGTGCCGCTTGCTCAGCCGCCGCTTGTCCGGCCCGAGAATGAGCGGCACGTGCGCGAAACGCGGCACCCTCGCCCCGAACGCCTGGTAGAGCAGCACCTGCTTGGGCGTGTTCGAGATGTGATCGTCGCCGCGGACGACGTCGGTGATCGCCATGTCGATGTCGTCCACGACGACCGACAGGTGGTAGGTCGGCTGCCGGTCGGACCTGAGCACCACGAAGTCTTCGATCACCGCGTTGTCGAACTCGATCGTCCCGTGCACCACGTCGTCGTAGGAGGTGCGCCCCTCGGGCATGCGAAAGCGGATCGCCCGCGGCTGCCCCGCCCGCTCGCGCGCGGCCACGTCCTCGGGCGCCAGGTTCGCGCACGTGCGGTCGTAGGACCAGGTCTTCCCCTCCCGCTCGGCCGCCTCGCGCTTCGCCTTGATCTCGTCCGGGTTGCAGTAGCAGTAGTAGGCGTGCCCGGACGCGACCAGCCGCTCGGCCGCGTCGCGGTAGCGGTCGAGCCGCTCGGACTGGAAGTACGGGCCGTGCGCGCCGCCCACCTCCGGCCCCTCGTCCCAGTCGAGGCCGAGCCACTTCATCCCGTCGAGGATCCCGGCCACCATCTCGTCGGACGAGCGCTCGAGGTCGGTGTCCTCGATGCGCAGGACGAAGATGCCCCCCTC
>JAJXYI010000122.1 GCA_021780625.1 bacterium
TCGCGTCTGCCCCCAGGAAAGTCAGTGCGAATGTGAATGCATTCGCGCCGTGAAGGGCGAACCTGTCGGCGTCGGGTACCTGGAGCGCTACGTCGCCGACTGGGCCCGGTCCCACCCGGATGCCATCGCCACCGCGCCCGTGCAACCCACCGGCCGCCGCGTCGCCATCGTCGGGTCCGGTCCGGCCGGACTGACCGCGGCCGGGGAGCTCGTCCGGCGTGGACACGACGTCACCGTCTATGAGGCGTTGCATCGCCCGGGTGGCGTGCTCGTGTACGGCATTCCCGAGTTTCGCCTGCCCAAGGCCATCGTCGACCAGGAGGTCGAGCGGCTCGTCGACGCCGGCGTGAAGATCGAGTGCAACGTCGTGGTGGGCCGCACCTACACGCTGCCCGAGCTGCGCGAACAGTTCGACGCGGTCTTCGTGGCCAACGGCGCGGGACTGCCGGTGTTCATGAATCTTCCGGGCGAGCACCTGAAAGGCGTCTACACCGCCAACGAGTACCTCACCCGGGTCAACCTGATGGCCGCGTTCGGGGCCGACTCCGACACCCCTGTGCTCAAGCCTCGCCGCGTCGCGGTGGTCGGAGGGGGCAACGTCGCCATGGACGCCGCCCGCACCGCCCAGCGTCTGGGGGCGGAGGTCGTCTCGATCGTTTACCGTCGAACCAAGGCCGAAATGCCCGCGCGTGTGGAGGAAGTCCACCACGCGGAGGAGGAGGGTATCCAGTTCGAGCTTCTCGCCGCACCGCTCGAGATCCTCGGCACCGATAAGAAATGGGTGTCGGGCCTCAAGTGCGTCCGCATGAAACTCGGGGAGCCCGATGCCTCGGGCCGCCGCAGTCCCGTGCCCATCCCGGGATCCGAATTCGTCCTCGACTGCGACATGGTCGTCTCCGCCCTCGGCACTCGCGCGAATCCACTTCTCACGGCCACCTGCCCCGATCTCAAACTCGACAAGCGGGGCAACATCGTGGTGGACGACGACCTCATGACCAATCTGCCCGGTGTGTTCGCCGGAGGAGACATCGTTCGCGGCGCGGCGACAGTGATTCTTGCGATGGGCGACGGAAAGAAGGCCGCGCAGGCCATCGACCGCTTCCTCGCTGCCCAGGTGGACGCCGCCCAGCCCGAAGCCGCCACCGGCACCGCCTGACCCGGTCGCGTAGAGAGGGCCGATCCTCTGACCTCTGACCTCTGGTCGGTTCTCAGATCACCCAGTCGCTTCCGCCGGGTACGTCCTCAGCGCGCAGCGTGATGACCATCTCCTCCTTCTTCTTGCGCTGACGAATGGCCAGCGTGCTCCCCTTGTTGTAGGCGAGGCTGTGGGGCGGGACGGACTGCATGATGAACACGTTGGCGCCGACGACCGACTGGGTGCCGATACGCGTGTCGCCGCCCAGGATCGTGGCATGCGCGTAGATGGTGACATGGTCGTCCACGTCCGGATGGCGCTTAACGCCCTTCACCGGATTGCCGGCGTCGTCGACTTCGAACGACTTCGCACCGAGCGTCACTCCTTGGTAGATCTTCACATGGTGGCCGATGCGGGCCGTCTCGCCGATGACCACGCCCGTGCAGTGGTCGATGAAGAAATGCGACCCGATCTGGGCGCCGGGGTGGATATCGCAGCCGGTGCGCTCGTGGGCGTACTCGGTGATCATGCGCGGGAGCAGGGGGACCTTCTGCTCGTAGAGGACATGCGCGATGCGTTGCAGGGAGATCACGAGCACGCAGGGGTAGGCGAGGATGATCTCGTCGATGCTCCTGGCGGCCGGATCTCCGTGGTAGGCTGCGGACACGTCGGTGTGCACCAGCCGACGCAGGGCCGGCAATTCGCTGAGCAGGTGCATGGCGGCCTCACGTGCGCGTAGCGCCGGGTCCGGTTGTTGCACGAACTTCAGGCTCTTCTCGATCTCGGCGATCAGCCTGGCCGCCACCCCTTCGAGCCGAAGGCGCGTGACATCCGCGATCTGCTGTTTCGTCACCGCGCTCGTCTCGAAGAAGCCGGGAAACAGCAGATGCATGAAATCCGCCGCGAGCCGGCTTACGGATTCCTGGTCGGGCAGGTTCGTGCCATCGAGGTGATTGATCCCCCCGTCGGCCTCGTAGGAGGCGAGGAGCGCCTGTTTGATCTGGTCGAGCGTCATGCGTGAGAGGGGGTGGCCGGAAGCTTAACGGTACACACCAAGGCCCGATTACGGCCAAGCGCAATCTGCGCACCGCGCGCGGTGACGGTCGTGGACAACGGACTGGCTCAGACTGCGCGTTTATTGGCCATACAAGACCATTTTATGAGCCTGAAATGATGATGGTTGGTTATTTGCGGTGCGCCTTCTTTATAAGTTTAGCTGATCTTATATGGCGCCTGGGACAGAATCATCCCTTTTCCCATTCTTTACTTCCCCGGAGGCTCTGGTGTACCAAGAAGCCTTCGCGGTCCAAGCCGGCCCGCATTTGATCATCCAGACCAACCCTACCTCGCGATGAGCTTACTTGGTAATCTGTTTCGTTCGTCCGTGGGACGAAAGTTCCTAATGGCCATAACGGGCTTCGTGCTCGCCTGTTTTGTGACCGGCCATTTGATTGGCAATCTGCAAATCTTTGCCAATCCGGATCATATCAATGGCTACGCCCACTTCCTGCAGTCGCTGGGGCCGGTCCTGTGGGCGGTCCGGGGAGTCCTACTGATCTGCGTGCTGGTCCACGTGTGGGCGGCGGTGACGCTGGCCCTGGAAAACTACGCCGCACGCGGCGACCAGCGCTACGACAACCACAAGTGGCTGCGCGCAACCGTCTCCTCGCGGTACATGCGGCACACGGGTGTGATTGTCGCGATCTTCATCGTTTATCACTTGCTCCAA
>JAJXYI010000086.1 GCA_021780625.1 bacterium
GCGTGAAGCCGGCGGCGGGCAGGCTACGCACATCAACCTCGATGCCGACCGCGCTACGAACGATGCGATCGTCGCGGTCGCGGAGGCGAGCCAGGGGAAAGTGATCTTTGGCTATTACACGAGTGTCCTGCTGCTCGCGGATCGCAGTCTCGCCACACTCGAGGAGGCCGCGCAGGACATCCGCAAGGTGATCCTTAATCTCGGGTTTCAGGCGCGCATCGAGACGGTGAATGCGGTGGATGCGTATCTTGGGACCATGCCCGGGAACACGACGGCAAACGTGCGCCGGCCCGTGGTGCACACGCTCAATCTTGCGCATCTGATGCCCTTCACGACCGTGTGGGCGGGACCCGATGAGAACCCCTGTCCGTTCTACCGGCCGCTCGGCGCGGCGGCAGAGGAAGGTGCGAAGGTTCCGCCGTTGCTTTGGACGCGGACCGCGGGCGCGACCCCGTTTCGCCTGTGCCTGCACTTTGGTGATCTTGGCCATGCGGCGGTACTCGGCCCCACGGGAAGTGGCAAGTCGACGCTTCTGGCAACGGCCGTCGCGCAGCATTTCCGCTATGCCCGCGCGCAGGTGTTTGCCTTCGACAAGGGTTATTCGATGCTGCCGCTCGCTTGGGCGGCCGGCGGCGAGCACTATGACATCTCGAGCGGGGCGGACGGTGTGGGGGGACCTACCGTGGCGTTTGCGCCGCTGGCGCGTTGCGACCAGGAGAGCGAGCAGCGCTGGGCGGCAGAGTGGCTGGAATCATGCGTGGAGCTTCAGGGCGTGCGAGTGACGCCGGAGCAGCGCCAAGAAATCTATCGCGCGGTAAAGCAGTTGGGGGACTTTGAGGATCCGAAGTTGCGCACCCTGGGACAATTTCGCGCGACGATCCAGGATGCGGACCTGCGCACGGCGATCGAGCCGTACACGGTTCGCGGCATCGCTGGCGACCTTCTCGATGCGACCGAGGACGGATTGGGGGAGGACCGGTTCCAAGTGTTTGAAATGGAACACCTCCTTGCGCGCGGGGATCGTGTGGTTCTTCCCGTACTCACGTATCTCTTTCACCGGCTCGAGCAGCGATTTAATGGCCGGCCCACGTTGCTCGTGCTCGATGAGGCATGGGTCATGTTGGGGCATCCGGTATTCAAGGCCAAGATCCGCGAGTGGCTCAAGGTGCTGCGCAAGGCGAACGTGGCGGTGGTATTCGCCACGCAGTCGCTCTCGGACCTCGCAAAGTCAGGCATCGCGGATGTGATCGTCGAGTCGTGTCCGACGAAGATTCTCCTGCCGAATTCCACCGCGCAGGACGATGTTTCGCGGGGGATCTACCGCGAGCTTCTGGGTCTCAATGACCGTCAGCTCGAGATGCTCGCCGCGGCCACGCCGAAGCGCCAGTATTACATCCTCCATCCGGACGGCCGGCGGCTCTTTGAGCTCGGACTCTCCGGTCCTGAGCTCGCCTTCGTGGGGGCTTCGAGCCGCGAAGAGATCACGCGGATCCGTGACCTTCGCGCATCGAATCCGGATGGATGGCCGGCTCAATGGCTGCGCGAGCGCGGCGAATGGGCATGGGCCCAGGCATGGGAGAACTATCAGTAGTCAATACACCCAAAGGGGCTGAAGCCGCCGGCCGCGGCGTGTGTCCGGCATCCGCTTGCAACGGACGCCGGGAGTGCATTGCCAGAGCGCCGAAGGGTGTGCGCGTATACACGCACACCCGCAGGGGCGGTCGTCGAGTCAGATGCGGCGGGGATGTCTGGCGGCATCACCCGTCCCAGTAGCGGACCCGTCACGCGCGCGGAGCGGACATCCGGCACGCCGCCAGGACGCAGTCCCGTCACGAGAGGACCAAACCCGGGCGGAAGAGTCGATGAGACTCTACCGCTCGGGGGCGGTCGCGGAAGTGGAGAGTTCTCATGCGAGTCAAATTATCGGTTCTCGGTGCCGCCTTCGGAGCCACCCTGATCCTTGTGTCCGCCTCGCCGCCGGCCCGGGCGGTGTCCGAGGTCGCGGGCGCGACCTTCCCCGAACAGATCGTCCAGGAGGTCACGGCGGTCGAACAAGACGAGCAGGCCGTCATGCAGACCGAGCAGCAGATCAGCATGCTCGCGAACCAAGCGATAAACCTCGGCACGATGCCGCTGCAGCTCTGGGGGCAGTTGACCGCCCCGGTCATGCAGATGCAGGAAATCATCGGACAGGCGCAGGGCATCTCCGCAAGCGTGCAGGACACCGCCGCGCAAACCGCCTATGAGTACGGCGATCCCACAGGCTCAGTCGGCTATGCCGGCGGCACGCTGGCACAGTGGACGCAAGGCTTCAATCAGCAGATCACGGGCGTGCTGCATGAGTACGGCTTGTCCCGACAGCAGTTCGCGACCTCAGCCGCGACCGAACAGACGTTGCAGGCGGCGTCGCGCAGCGCGCAGGGTCGCAATCAGATTCTTCAGGCGAGCAATGCGATGAACGGAGTGCTCGCGACGGAGCTTTCGCAGCTCGACACCGACACGCGCACGGCCAATACCGCGATTCTCACCGACATGGGCAATCGCGCGAACGCTAGGGTTGCTAAGCAGAAGGTTCTCAGCGGCTATCTCACCGCGCCGCTCCTGAAGTCCCCGTACTGAGGTCACGTATGGGTCACCGTCGCCGCCTAGTTCTTCTCGCCGCCCTCGCCGCGGTGCTCCTGCCGGCACTCGCGCAGGCCGCAGTCGGCACCTGTGCGCCTGCCACGTCGGGCGCGCCGTCCACCTGTCTCACGAATGGGTTTTTCGACACCATTCTCAGCATGGTCGAGAACGCGACGGCGAATTGGGTGTCGATCGGCGCCGGCAAGACGGGTATCGGGTGGCTGATCTTCACGTCGCTCGC
>JAJXYI010000098.1 GCA_021780625.1 bacterium
GATTCGCCCGATCCCAACAAAAACGGGTGTGGGATCGCCTGCGCCTATCGATGGACCAGTCATACTGCCCTCCAAGTGACAAGTTGTGTGAAATGGGGACCGAGTCACACTGACCCGATCCCCTCAGGATCGGACAGACGAGATCATTCGCCGCGCGGCCCTGGTGTTCGCAATCGGGCCAGCCGCTCCTGATGATTCCAGAGTCGGGGGCACTCTTTCAACGCCCGCAGGCGGTCCAACTCATTCGGGTCGGCCCACACTGCCCAGGGGCCGCCCCGTCCACCGAGCTGGCGCGTGTGCATCCAGCCTTTCCTTCGCCAGCCGTGCACCGTGTGAGGCGATACGCTCAGGGTCTGCGCCAGGTCGTGCAACCACACCTCGCCCGACGACAGGACGACCACCGCCGTCCGCCGCGGTACGCGTGGCCTCAGCCCCAGTTCGTGGAGCAGTCGTCGCACCATCCCGTCCGTGAACCGGGCCGCCCGCTTCGGCGGCCGGAAGCCGTCCCGGTCGAGGATCGTCGCGATTACCCTCGGCGTCTCTCCAAGCTCGTGCAACGCCGCGAGTCGAGCCGAAAGTGATTGCCATGATTGTTGATCTTTGTATCGATTCGCTTCCCTGGGCAGAGTCCGCTCCCGCACCGCCCCTCCGGCCCATTCGACTCGCGCTCTGACATGATCACTCCCGGGATCAACGGTCAGCACCACCCTGTCGATGAGCAGCCTCACGATCTGACGCCGGTCCGCGTGCGTCGTCGTAGGCGCATGCCACAAGGTCGGGACTTCCGCGGCCAGTCGGCGAATCCGCTCTCGATCGGCCTCGCCCAGGACTCGCGGCTGCGCCCTGAGGAAACCATCGAAGTCCTCCTCCACCTCCCGGACGGCCTGCAACGCCTCGTCCCATCGCCGCTCCAGGGTGCGGCCCACCAGGCGATTCTCCGGCTCGCAGGCATGGTACTGCCGCCCGGCCCGATCCGCTTCGTACCGCGACCGCTCAACCCGGCGCTCCCAGTCGCGGATCACCTGACGTCGCTGCTCATCGACCCGGGATGCGGCCTCGAGGCTGGCGTCCAGGGCCGCCGGCTGCAAGGCCCCAAGGACCTCTTGGGCGACCCAAGCTTCGACCTCGACCGCCGAGGCCGATTGACACAGGGGCAGGCCATAGTCCGATCGCAAAGTGCTGCAGACGTACGTGGGGCGGCCACCGCTCCGCCTGTAGCGGACGTACATTCGATGCCCACGTCGCCCGCAACGGACCACACCCGCCAGCAAGGCGGCCCCGTCCCGGATCGCGCCGGCCGACTCGGCCCGCGAGCGGTTCGCTGCCAGCCGCCTCTGATTCGCCTCGAACCGGTCCCAACTGATGTACGCCGGGTGTCGGTCCCTCAAGAAGACCTGGCATTCCTCCGCAGCGAGTCCGCTTCCGCGGCCGCTTTTGGGACTTCCGGGCCTCCGACGACGCGGATCGACCGGACGAAATCCATAGATGTAAGCTCCCGCATAAATCGGATGGCGGAGAATGTGGCGGACGGTCTCCCGGCCCGGAGGCCGCCAGTCCAGTTGCCCCCGATCGGGCCCGCCGCGGCGACGCAACGGCATCCGAACGCCGCAGGCAATCAGATGACGGAGGACCCCGTGCACCGTCCCCTGCCGATCGAACTGATCGAAGACCAGGCGGACGATCTCCTGAACCTGCTCGTCCGGGTCCAAGACGACCTCTCCGGCCGGCGACTTCACGTACCCGACCGGGACGGCGACCACCAACTCACCGCGACGAGCCTTGTTCAATTTCCCCTGGTACATCCTTTGATTGAGAACATGCAGCTCTGCTTCATTCATCATGCCTGTCAGCCCGAGCAGCAGGCGATCCGAGTATTCAGTCGGGTCGTAAATCGATTCCGCGTCGGCGAGCAGGACGCGGAATCGGGCGCAGAGTTCGAGGAGATGATGCCAGTCCTTGCAGGACCGGGCCAGTCGGCTCATCTCCAGCCCGAGGATCAACCCAACTCGATCCAAAGCGATCTCGGCGAGCAACCGCTGGAACCCTGGCCGGCCTTCGATCGATTGCCCGCTTTTACCCAGGTCGTCGTCGATCACCCGGACCTGGGGTCGTGACCATCCCAGGTCGAAGGCCCGGTCGGTCAGGGCATATTGGCGGGCGGTGGATTCCTGATGCTCGAGGACCTGCTGCGGCGTCGACTGCCGGACGTAGACGACTGCGGCCCGGTCGAGATGCCAGGACTTGAGCTTGGGGGACGACGGGGAGTCAGGCGAGAAGCTGGTCATGACTTCCCTCCCCCGGCACAGCCGCGTCGGTTCCCAAGGGACGTGCGAGGAGTTCGGCGAGGAGGCGTTGGAGCCTCCGCCGACGATCCGGCGGGAGTTGGGCCCAGATCGCGGTCAGTGGGCTCGGCGGAGGAATCGGGAACGGGGGGGGACGCAGGGGGATTCGCTGTCGAGCATGAACTGCCTCCGTGGTCCTGAGGATTTCTGTCGCTCCACGCGGCCAACGCCAACAGGGCGTCTACAGCGATGGTAACCTGACCTTCCGACGGCGCACAAGTTATCGCTTCATGGGTCTTCTGGCCGGGGGATCTCCACCGACCAGTGGCCTCGAACCGCCCGGGCGAACTGCTTCAAGTCCACCGGCAAGCTGCTGAGGTAGTAGCGGACCTCGATGCTCTCCTGCTCGCCCTCCTTCCGCCGCGACGTCACCACGCCGACCGACTTCAGCCCCTTCCACTCGGCCCGGCCCGGTAGGTCCTCGGGAGCCGGCAGTTGCAGGTAGGTCCGCTGTTCCTCGCGGCCGTGGCCACGATCGGTCGTGGTCAACTCCTGGGCCGTCCCGAGGTCGCCATC
>JAJXYI010000293.1 GCA_021780625.1 bacterium
GGGCCTCGCTCGCACCCCGCGACGTGGTGTCCCGTGCCATTCATCAGGAGATGGCTGCGACGGGGGACTCCTGCGCCTTCCTCGATCTGTCCGCACTCAAGCCGGACTTCATCCGCGAACGCTTTCCCTACATTCACGATCGGTGCCGGGAACACGGCGTCGACATCCTCCGGGAACCGATTCCGGTCGTGCCTGCGGCGCATTATTCCTGTGGAGGCGTGCACGCCGACATGAACGGCCGCACGAATGTCCGGCACCTCAATGCGATCGGCGAGACGGGCTGCACCGGATTACATGGCGCGAACCGGCTCGCGAGCACGTCGCTGCTCGAGTGCCTGACGAGCGCGAAATTCTCGGCACGGGCGGATATCGCGGAAATCACGGCCAATCGATTCTCGCTTCCCGATCCGCGCCCCTGGCAGAGCCCATCGCGCGAGCCCGATCCCACCTTGATCAACCAGGACATGATGCTCCTGCAGCAGACGATGTGGAACTACGCTGGCATCATTCGCTCGCCCAAGCGTATCACACGCGCGCGCCGCATCGTTTTGGAACTGAGGGAGGAGATCCAGTCGTTCTACCGCGACTGCCGCCTTTCGCGTCCGCTGATCGAGCTGCGCAATGCGGTTCAGACCGCGCTCGCGGTGGTGCACGCCGCAACGCTCAATCCGCGCAGCAAGGGCTGCCATTTCGTGACCGACGACGAGGACTGAGCCTGCTGAACTTGCGCCGCTGCGTTTTCCCGACTGCTTAGCGGCATGCCGCGCCCTCCTCTTTGCCTCACCCCTCTCGAAGCCCGGCGTTTTCATCGGAGGGCCGTCGGGCTCGACGAGACGGCGTCTCCAGTTGCCGCGATCCTCAAGCGTCTTGGCTACGTGCAGATCGACCCGCTCAATGTCTGCGGCCGAATGCACGACCTGATCCTTCGTAATCGGGTGCCTGGCTACACCGAGGGAGGGCTGATGCGGCACCTGCATGGAAGCCAGGGACTGGAACGCTCCACCGCGCGGCGCGAAATGCGCGGGGGCTTCGAGCACATTCTTCCCGGCAGCGGAATCCTGGTGGGGTTTCCATTCAACGCCTGGCCCTTCCTCCAACCCGCCTTCGAGGACCGCAGGCGCCGAAAATCCGGTTACTTTGCACGTCTGTCCCCTCCTGAGGAACGCCTGGCGGACCGTATCCTCGAAGAGATCCGGGAACGGGGCCCCCTTAGCTCAGATGAAATCGATCACGACGAGAAAGCCGTGACTGGTTGGGGATCGAGGGGGCGTCGGGCCAAGATCGTACTCGAGAAGTTGTTCGCTCATGGGCGGGTGCTGATCTCTGCGAGGCGCGGATTCCGGCGCATTTACGATCTTCCCGAAAATGTTCTCCCTGCGGACGTCTGGCGGTCGACTGGCGTGGACCTTGAAGAAGCTCGGCGTTGGTCCATCCACATGCGGGTCAGACAGAGGCGCCTGATTTCGCTTCGAGCAGAGGAAAAGGCACTGCTCGGCGACCTCGTCACTGAGGTTCAGGTGGCAGAGGGGCCACGCCTGTGGTGTCTGACCGAAGACCTGCCGTTGCTCGAGTCGCACGCCGGCACCGAAGACCCAACCCCCAGGCTGCTCGCACCGCTCGACCCGCTGATTTATGACCGAAGACTGACCTCGAAATTATGGGACTTCGATTACACGTGGGAAGTCTACACGCCCGCGGCAAAACGCGTACGGGGTTATTATACGCTCCCCGTACTGAAGGGCACTTGTTTGATCGGCCACGTGGAACCGCGCTTTGACCGCGAACTCGGGCGGATTTCTGTGGTATCCAGAAAATTGAAACGACGGACTGCGATCGCCGGGGCTGTTCGCGAACTCGAAACGTTTCTTCGAACGTCACTCTGACGTTCAGCTTGGACCTGTCCCTCGAATCACCGACTACTGGGAGGCGAAAGGTGGCAATCGTTCGAGCACTTCGATGCAGGCAGCCATGTGACCGATGAGGCGGAGTTGAAGCTCGTAGAGCGCAGACGCACGCGCTTGAGCGCGGACGTTCCCATCCGACGAACGAACATTGAGGTCGACGTACTCGCCAAGCCTCATCGGACGCCCAGCCATCTCCTCGGGCAAACTCAAGTGAGCCGTCGAGGCTAAATTCGAATCGATCAGCTCATCCAACTGTTCGCGCTGTTTGGCGAGAGTCGCTCTAAACGAAAGCAAGGGGCCCAGGGCCGGCGCGTTTATGCAGAACGTATGAAACACGAAGTGCAAGGTCCTCATTTCCGGCAGGGACTTCCAAAGCGACTCCGCAGCCCTGTAGACGCCATCCGCAGCCAATAGAGACCGCGCAGCATCCGCATCCCGTCCCTCAACCTTCGCCGACGTCACCAGCCGGCCGTAGCCGACTCCAGCGCCCAGCCAAGACGCCAATGCCTCATCCGCCGGAGATATCCGATCAACAGCGTCCATCATGCCACGCCGGGCCGAATCCAATTTCAACCGCACAGCGGCAGCGGTGGAGTCGATCAAATCAAAGCTTCCAGGCCTGACCTTGAGTCCGGCATCGATGAACGCACGTGCGGCATTGGCGTTGTCCTCGGCCAGCGCATGTCGTCCATACTCGGCAAGCGCCTCGGCGTCATTCTTCTGGTGCTCTTTCAACCACAGACGCTTGGAAGCGAGCTGCTGCTTCAACTCAACGCCCGTCCCATCACGCGGACTGTACAGCACTGGACGTCGGCAATCCACCAGCCCCGGCGCGAGCGAAGCTAGCGCATCCGCTTCCCGCTGACGCTGGTCTCCGAGTCTCGTCGCCTGGGCGACCGGCCACAGGGCGTTTCGATCGATGCCCATATCGCTTGAAACCCCATAATGT
>JAJXYI010000567.1 GCA_021780625.1 bacterium
GGTGAACTCGAAAGTGCGGCGCGGAGGCCGGATCAAGCGGTGCTCCCGCGCCGTGATGCGCGCCCCGTCGACGCGCACCAGGCCGATCGCGCATGCGCTGTCGCGCCCCTGGTCGGCGGTCTCGAAATCGAGCGCCACGAAGCTCCCCATGGGCGCACGGTAGGCAACTCACCAAGCTCTGGCAAGGCGAGAACCTGCTGGTCCGTCGGACACGAGCGGCGTGATCCAGGCTCCGGGCGTGGATATGCACCCAGCACGAATCATCGCCCGTCTTCTTTCACCGGGTTCGTGTATGGCACGACGTACTTGCGGCCGGGCGCCAGAGTGAGCTTCAGCACTTCGACGGACCCGCCACCATCGCCCACGCTTGCAGTCCCCACCCTCTCGACAGCGAGGATCTCCTGCTTGGGGCGCTCGCGCTCGACGACACTGCACGTGTCAGCCGTCGAGCATTCGTGCCAACGTGCAGCGTCGCCCTCGACGGCGAGGCCTCAGCCGAAGACGACGTCCGGCCTCTGCCCCGTGGCCGTTTGAGCGTATCCCACGGTATTCTTGAGATCCCACTCCGGCGTGCACATGGCGTTCGAGGTGAGCGGGTCGACGCAGGCGGCTGCCGCCGCGGCCGGGAGGCAGAGGGCAAGGCCCGGACGCATCACCGATGACCCGACTGCTAGCCGGCACCGGAGGCGCCGCCGCAAGGCCCAGCCATGAGCGCGGGGTGCTCGCGTCGGGTTGTGTGCCTACATGCCAGCGCACCGATGGGCCGCGCTCGTGGGCGTGACCGAACAATGGAAGCCAGGGAGGGAGCCCGCCGTGGTTTCCGTTGTCTGTCGGCGACGCAGCCGCCTCGACCGCGCGATCGTGCACCCCTGCCCGAGTTCGTGTACCTTTCGCGACGCCGTGCCGATCTACGATCCGAGTGGCTACCAGAAGCACAGGCGGCCCAAGGGGTGGGGGTCCATTTGCCCGGACGACCTCGCCGACCTCCCGCAGTCGCTGCTCGACTCGGGTGCCGCAGACGGAAAGGAGATCTACAACGTGTCGGGCGCATACGCGTTGTGCGCTCAAGAGCATCGCCCTGGAGTGTGGCATGGGTACCCGATTCCCTGGAGCCGGTTGCCCTCGGCAGCTCGCCAGAAACTCGTCGAGAGCGGGCGGCTCGACCCTGCAACGTATCGCAAGGCAATTCGAAAGAGCTTGGGAAGCGAGTTCGAGCGATGAAGCTTCTCGGCGAGCGCCGTCAGCTTGCGATCGGATTTGCGCTGGTTGCGGACCCCGACACCGATGAGCAACGCCCTGAGCGGGCAGGTAGCTGGGGCGCGTTCCAGCTCTGGGTCGCCGGTCGGAATCTCACCGCCGGCGTGACGCCGGACGGAGCTTCGACAGATCAGGTCGAGTGCCCCCTGCTCCCGCTCGTGGCTTGGCTCGCCGGAAACTGGGACGTCCTGTTCCATGAGTCACGACTGCCTCGTGGGGGCAATTACACAACCTCTGCGCGCTGGCACACGCGGTCGATCGAAGCGATCGAGGCCGACGCCAAGGTGGCGGACGTGCGACTCGACTGGTGGCGTCGACACGGTCTTGGAGCTGCGCTCCCCGACTATCGAATCCCGGACGTGCACATCCGTCGAATGGGCGATGCTGTAGAACTGTCTTGGGACGACTCCGAGTGGAGGAGCGTTCAACCCGGCATCGTTCTGAGCGAGGCGCAGGGAGCTGCGCTCATTCCGGCTGAGCGCGTGGCTGCCTTGCTCTACGAGTGGTGCCAAGCCGTCGTCCAGGAATGCCGAGCGCAGTCCGACGCGAACGTGCTCGATGACCTCCATGCCAAGCTCAACGCGTTGAACAGCCCCGCTCGCGCCGTTGATCGGCTGCGGATCGCAGCTGGCATGGCTTCGCTCGAGAAGGCGGCGAAGAGACTGCTCGACCTCACTGGACTCGCGGGGGGAGACGTCTTGCGCACGGTCGCCACGATGTTGGGCGTCCAGCAGGGTCTCGAAGAACCTCGTCTTGTCATGCCGGTCACTGTGCCCGTGCTTCTCTTTCGCTCGAGCGCTCCGACGCTCACCGAAGCGGACCTCGACCAATTGCTTGCGCTTGTCCCGCCGTCGTCCGGCGCAGGCGTCTGTTTTTCTGCCCGGAAGCTGACCCCCTGTCCATTGGACCCGAGAGCGGCGACGCAGAGTGGCCATGAACTCGCTCTCGACGCGCGCGAAACGATGGGGCTCCATGAGACCGAGCCTCTGACGGGCAAGCAGGATCTGGAGAAGGTGCTCCTTCCGAAACTCGGCATCAGCCTGCAAGACGTCGCGCTCACCGATCGTCGCACCGAGGGCGCCAGCGTCTATCTACCCGGGACCAGCCCGCGTATCGCGGTGAACTCGGTGGGATCGTTTTCGGCCAAGCGATGGGGGCGTCGTATGACGCTCGCACACGAGTTGTGTCACCTCCTCCATGACGGTGCCGACCGAGGCGTTGGAGTCGTTTCGAACCCATGGGCGCCCTACCTCGTGGAACGGCGCGCGAACGCGTTTGCTGCTCACCTGCTCGCGCCCCCGGCTGCGCTTCACGAGCGACTAGCGGACGATCCCGCCACGTGGACAGCCGAGGATCTGCGTGAGGTGATGCACGAGCTGGGGATAGGTGCGCACACCTTGGTGAGGCAGCTTCAGAACCTGCGATGGATCACAGAGCAGGAGGCTGACGCCTGGCTCGACTCGTTGGGTGGTGTCTAAGGCGCCCGGTCAGAATTATCGATCCCCTCATGGAAATAGGCCGACAGCACCATCGGTTGGTCGGGCAGCATGGTCGAGGTGGATCGGATTCGCGCGAAGTACAGGCGATTGC
>JAJXYI010000335.1 GCA_021780625.1 bacterium
CGTTCGTGGGACGGGTTCGAGGCGTCCCAGACGGCGGGCCAGTCCATCACCTCGTCGAGGCCGGCGACGCGCGGGTCCGCCATGAAGGCGACTTGTTCGGCCGCACCGTAGTGGCCACCAGAATTTTCCCAGGCGGTGGGCGGGACGGCGGAGCCGGGCAGCGGGAAAATCTTCAGCGGTGAGCCACGCTTTCTGGGTTCGAGCCAGAAATCCAGGTTGCGGTGGCCGACGACGTTGGAGAGTTCGTGGCTCGCCTCGCAGGTCCAGGTGTTACCGTGGGGGATGACGAGGGCGGCCTCGAACTCCGGCGTGAGGTGGGAGCTCTCGATGTGCTTGTGTACCTCCCCGAAGCCGGGGACGGCCGAGAGATCCCGGCGGTCGACGCGTTCGGCGCTCTTTGCGGGATACGTGCCGGCGTCGCCGGTCCAGGCGATGCGGTTGCCGGCGATGGCGATTTCCTGGTCCGCGCGCCAAGTGAGGGTGTGAACGTCGAGCAGGCGGCCGACGCGCAGCAGACGATCGGCCGGGGCGCGACCGAGGGCAACGAGGGCGAGATGGCGACGAAGGCGGGTTTCCTGGGCGGAGGTCGCTTCCATCAATGCACCAGGTCGCGGGTCATGGTTTCGATACCGGAAAGGGTGAGCGGGTACATGCGCCCCTCCATCAACTCGTGGATGAGGCCGACGGACCCGTCCTCCCGCCAGGACTGGCGCGGGCGGGGGTTGAGCCAGGCAGCGCGGCGGAAATGCGAGGTGAGGCGCTGCAGCCAGACGGCGCCGGATTCCGCGTTCCAGTGCTCGACGCTGCCGCCCTCGTGGGTGATCTCGTAGGGGCTCATCGTGGCGTCGCCGACGAGGATGAGCTTGTAGTCCGGTCCATAGGTGCGCAGGACCTGTTCCGTGGGGAGCATGTTGTCGGCGCGGCGGCGATTGGCGGTCCAGAGCCGTTCGTAGGGACAGTTATGAAAGTAGAACGAAACCAGATGCTTGAACTCGGCGCGGGCGGCGGAGAAGAGTTCCGCGCTCTCGCGCACGTGGTCGTCCATGGAGCCGCCGATGTCGAGCAGCAGCAGCACCTTCACCGCGTTGCGCCGCTCCGCGACCATGCGCAGTTCCAGGCTGCCAGCGTTGCGCGCGGTGTCGCGGATGGTGCTGGGGAGATCCAGCTCGGTCGCGGCGCCTTCGCGGGCGAAGCGGCGCAGGCGGCGAAGCGCGAGCTTGAGGCTGCGAATGCCTAGTTCCATGTCCGAATCGAGGTCGCGGAACTCTCGCTTGTCCCAGACCTTCACGGCGCGGCGCAGGCGGGAGCGGTCCTGGCCGATGCGAACGCCCTCGGGGTTTGCCCCGTAGGCGCCAAAAGGTGAGGTGCCGGCTGTGCCGATCCATTTGCTGCCGCCCTGGTGACGACCCTGCTGCTCGGCCAGGCGCTGGCGCAACGTGTCCATGAGCTTGTCGAAGCCGCCGAGCTTTTCGATCTTCGCCAGTTCCTCGGCGCCGAGGAATTTTTCCATGAGTTTCCTCAGCCATTCCTCGGGCAGGTCGGGGCGAAGGTCGTCGCCTGCGGCAGCCGGCGGGGGTTCGAGGCCCTTGAAGGCCTCCGCGAAGGCGCGGTCGAAGCGGTCGAGGTAACGCTCGTCCTTGGCCAGCGTGGCGCGGGCGAGGTGATAGAAATCCTCGATGTCGTAATTGGCGACACCGGCCCGCATCGCCTGCATCAGCGTGAGGTATTCGGTGACGGAGACCGGCAGGCCCTCCCGGCGCAGCGCTTCGATAAAAGGCGCGAACATTCCGGCTACGCGTTGCGGCGGTTGAGGAAGGCCAGGCGCTCGAAGAGGTGGACATCCTGCTCGTTCTTGAGCAGCGCGCCGTGGAGCGGCGGGATGGCGGACTGGCCTTCCTTCGCGCGCAGGGCCTCGGCCGGCATGTCCTCGGCCATCAGCAGCTTGAGCCAGTCGAGAAGTTCCGACGTGGCGGGCTTCTTTTTCAGGCCAGGCACGTCGCGAAGACGGAAGAAGACTTCCAGCGCCTCGCGCGCGAGATCCGAGCGGAGGTTGGGGTAATGCGCATCCACGATGCGCTGCATGGTCGGGCGGTCGGGGAAGCGGATGTAGTGGAAGAAGCAGCGGCGCAGGAAAGCGTCCGGCAGTTCCTTCTCGTTGTTGGACGTGATGATCACGACAGGACGGTGCCTTGCCGTAACGGTCTCGCCGGTTTCGTAGACGTGGAAGGTCATGCGGTCGAGTTCCAGCAGCAGGTCGTTGGGGAACTCGATGTCGGCCTTGTCGATCTCGTCGATCAGGACGACGACGGGTTCGGGCGAAATGAATGCCTGCCAGAGTTTGCCGGGAATGATGTAGTTGCGGATGTCGTGCACCCGCGCATCGCCTAGCTGGCCGTCGCGCAGGCGGGAGACGGCGTCGTATTCGTAGAGGCCCTGCTGGGCGCGGGTGGTGGATTTGATGTGCCACTCGATGAGGTTGCGGCCGAGGCTCGCGGCCACTTCATGGGCGAGGACGGTCTTGCCGGTGCCGGGTTCGCCCTTGACGAGCAGCGGGCGCTCAAGCGTGACGGCGGCGTTGACCGCGACCTCGAGGTCGCGCGTGGCGATGTAGCGTTCGGTGCTGCGGAAGGACACGAAGTTACTCCGGGTGGGCGCTGGATTTTCGGGGGGCAGCGCGGCGCGCGCAACGGGAATCAGACGGCGAGCAATCCATCCGTCTTGATCTCGTCGAGGACGAAGAAGGTGCGGACCTGGCGCACGCCGGGAAGCGCGATGAGTTTCTCCGCGTGCAGGCGGTTGTAGCCGGCGATGTCGCGGACGCGGACTTTCAGGAAGTAATCCACG
>JAJXYI010000700.1 GCA_021780625.1 bacterium
AGCTCGCTCTCCCCGCTGGCATCCGCCCCGGCCGCCACGGGCGGCGTCGCAATTTCACCGCGGGCGCGCCGCCGGGCTGCGACGTACGCCTCCAGGTCTTCGGCAGGCGCAGGCGGCATCGCCGCGGTTGCGGGAGCGGGCGGAGCCGGCGTGATCGGCGCCTCGGGTGCCAGCGAGCGTGCTTCGGGATTGGCGAGCGCGACCATCGGCTGCGCGGAATCCCGGGGAAAGGCCGGCCGTGACCGGGCCGGCCTTGGGCGCGCAGCCCTGACGGCGGGGCGTGCCGCGACTCGTGACGAGACAGTGGGCGGTGCCTTGGCCACGGCGGCGCTCGGGGCCGGGCTCGTACGCGGCGCGAGCTGCACTGCCAGGGCGCCGGTCCTTCCCTGCTCCGGGGCTTCCGTCGCAAGGAGCCGCGTCCGCGACGGCCCGAGCCACAGCGCCGCGAGGTGGAGAAGTATCGACAGGATGACGGCGATCCAAACGATCGGGACCATCACGACGTCGTGGCGCCCTGTCGATCCGCGCAGCCGATTCATCTGCAGGTCCGAAGCCGGCCAGGTGGCGCGCGTACGTGGCAACTGCGCGCGAGGGCCGGAAGACCGGACGGGCGCAGGCATTCCCTGCAACCGTCCGATTTGTTGATCGTGGGGCCCCGCAAGCGAGCCCGGATGCGACGGAGCTTACGGGATTTTCGCGGGACCGCGGGGCCCAGGTCAGAGGGTGGGAATTTCCCGTGCCGAAACCGGCGTCAGCAGCATTCCGCCAACCGTCTGCCAGCGTTCGCCTTGCAGCCGCCCGCAGTCCCTCCACCCAGAGCGGAATGCCAAGCGCCGTGAGCGTCCCCGCCAGAATCACCACATCGCAGATCATCTCGGCCGGATGCTCGCGCACGGCGGTGGATGCGTCGAGCTGCCGGTCGGAGTGATGGACCGAGTGGACCAGCCACAGCGGGCGCCAGAGGTGGCAAAGCCGATGGAACGCATAGCCGGCGAGATCGGTGGCGAGCAGCCCAGCAATGACGAGCGCCCAGAGCGGCAAGCCCAGCGGCGTCAGCAGCCCGCGCGGCTGAAGGTTCAGGCGATCCCAGAGGCCGAGCAGTCCAATGCCGACGACGCCATCGGCTGACGGGAGCGGGTCCGTCGCCGAGGCTGCGCCGGTGTCCATTGCTGCACCAACGCCGGTACACTCTGCGGCGTGGCCCTTCAGGGAATGCGGGACGCGGGAGAATACATTCCCACGCAAGGGCGGTGTCAGCGAAGGAGGGAGAAATGTCGACGAACCCGAACCAGGCACTATGGGAAAAGGGCGACTTCACGCGAATCGCCGAGAGCATGCGGGAAAGCGGTGAGGCCATCGTTCAGGGCCTCGGAGCCGTCGGAGGACTCCAGGTATTAGACCTCGGCTGCGGCGACGGCACCACGGCGATACCGGCGGCGAAGCTCGGTGCAGACGTGCTGGGCGTCGATATCGCCAGGAACCTGGTGGCTGCCGGCAATGCCCGAGCCAACGCGCACGGCCTGACCAACTGCAGGTTCCGGCAGGGCGATGCCTCCAGCCTGGAGGGCCTCGAAGATCGGTCGTTCGACCTCGTCGTGAGCATCTTCGGGGCCATGTTCGCGCCGCGGCCGTTCGACGTGGCCAGGGAAATGGTGCGCGTGACCCGCCCCGGCGGCAGGATCGTGATGGGAAACTGGATTCCGAACGACCCGACCCTCGTGGCGCAGATTCTTAAAATCAGCTCCGCCTACTCGCCGCCGCCGCCCGAGGGCTTCGTCAGCCCGATGACCTGGGGGGTCGAGGGCAACGTGATCGAGCGCTTCGGGGCAGCGGGGGTTCCACGCGAGAGGGTCTCGTTCTCGCGAGACACCTATACCTTCAGGTCTCCCCGCCCGCCGTCTGCGTTTGTCGCCGACTTCAGGGACTACTACCCGCCCACGATGAACGCGTTCGCCGCCGCAGAACAGGGCGGCAGGTCCGCGAATCTCCAGCAGGAGCTCGAGGCCCTCTTCGAGCGCGAGAACAGGAGCCCGACCCGGGACGCCACGTCGATCCCTGCGACCTTCCTGAAGGTCAGCGTGGCCGTCTGAGTTCGTTGCGACGGCCCTGGCTGGCCGCAAGAGGTAGGGGCGGCGAGACCTCGCTCGCGGTCGGGAGAGGGCGAGCTACATTTCGAGGACGACCTCACCCGACACCGGATCGGTCACCCCGAGCCCGCCGCCCAAGTCCTCCAACGTGTCGCGAAACGTGTCGAGCATCGCGATCATCGCCGGCCGCGCTGCGACGATGCTCTGATAGCTGTCCCATTCGCCGACGGCGCAGTAGGTCTGGGTGCCGGTCTTGATCAGCAGGAACCGCTTGAAGCCGGAGAAGTCGGGATGGGCCTTGCGATGCGCGGCGATGAACTCCGATTCGCGTCCGGGTCTGACCCGGAATCGCACGACATTGAATGCAGTCATGGCGCTCGCTCCTTGTCGTTGGGCCGCGCACCGACTTGAGGCTCGATCGGGCCTGAGCGCGGGAATCAGGGGGCTTGCATGATGACGCCGCGCCCCCGGCGAGGCAATCGCCCGAGCCGTCCAGGCAACGGCCCCGGGTGCCCGCGCGCTGCGCGACGGGCTGGTCGCCTGGAATACGACCCGGCTGCGACCTGTTGGCTGCGCGTTGACGATCGACGACATTCAATGGCCAGTCCCGGGGTCAGACGGCTACCTCGGCCTTTCCGGTCGCCTCGGGGCGAAGATCGCTCGCCGGAGTCCGCCGATGCGATGTGTCGGAATGGGCCCGGTTTCCTGGCTGCTGGTTGCATTGCTGTCCTTCTCCCTCGCCGCGCGGG
>JAJXYI010000461.1 GCA_021780625.1 bacterium
ACTGCCTGGAAAAGGAACCCTCGATCCGCTTCCAGACGGCGCGGGACATCGCCTTTGCCCTCGGGTCAATGTCCCAAACCACCTCCGCCGCCACCGCTCCGCTTCGCCCGGTTCGCAACCGGCGCCGACTCGCCATCGCCGCTGCCGGCGTCGCCCTCATCGTCGCTCTCGGCGGGGGATTGGTGCTCCTGGGTCGGGCTATCGGGCGGCGCTCGGCGAAGCCGTCGGTCGCGACATTCCGCCAGCTCACATTCCGGCGGGGGTTCGTGAGCTCAGCGCGGTTCACGAAGGACGGCCAAACGGTTGTCTACAGCGCCTCGTGGCTCGGTGCCCCCAGCGAGCTGTTCTCCACTCGTCCGGGAAGCCCCGAGTCGGCGGCGCTCGGCTACTCCCACGCCCACCTGCTGGCTGTCTCCCCGACCGGCGAGCTGGCGCTGCTGCGCAGCCCCGACGACCTGGCCCTTCTTCGCGTCCCGGACCCCCTCAGGTTGCAGGCGGCGTCCACGCTCGCGGTGGCGCCGTTCTCCGGGGGGACGCCGAAGGACCTCGTTGACGCGGGTTTGGGTGCCGACTACTCGGCCGACGGCCGCGCGATGGCAATCGCGCGGATGACCCGAACGGGCAACCAACTCGAATACCCTGTCGGTACCGTGCTGGCGCACGGCGTGTGGGGGACCAGGCCGGGGTACGTGGTACTTCGTCTCGCAATTCTCCGGATCTCGCCCGACGGCCAGAGAGTGGCCTACTTCAAGGACGGCAAGGAGCTGATCGTCACGGATCTGCAGGGCAACTCCACGACCGTGACATCCGTCGCCGACCCCAGCGGCCTGGCATGGTCGCCCGACGGAGACGAGGTCTGGTATGGCGACGGCAGGACGCTGCGCGCGGTGACGCTGTCCGGCCGGCGGCGCGAGCTGTACTCCCAGCCCGATCGAATGTGGCTGCTCGACGTGGCGAGGGATGGGCGTGTCCTTCTGACGGTGATCCGCCAGCAGAGGACGATGTTCTTTCGCGGTGACAAGGACACCGGCGAGCGGGATCTTACCTGGCTGGACTGGACGACGCCCACGAGCCTTTCTGCCGACGGGCGGCTCCTCGTCTTTCGCGAGTCCGAGGCGGCGGTCGATTTCGTCTTGACCACCTTCGTGCGCGACACCAACGGCGCCCCGCCCGTGAGGCTCGGGGAGGGGGGACCCTGTCCGCTCCTTTCCTCGGATGGACGATTTGTCGCCGCGGTGCGGGAGGACACGAACGAAATCGTGGTCTACCCGATCGGCCCCGGTTCTCCCAGGACAATTTCCGTGCCGGGCGTCAAGGTGAGAACTGCAACGCTGCTCGCGGACGGCACGACCCTCTGTGTTTTCGGAGCCGAGCCGTCGCGCGACGAGAGGATCTGGCTGACGGATTTCGCAGGTTCGAAACCCCGCCCTGTCTCGCCGGAAGGCGTCACCGGAATCTATCCGTGGGTCACAGCCGATGGACGGTTTGGCATTGCGAAGTTCGAAGGGGCGACCATGCTCTACCCGCTTGCGGGCGGCGAGCCACAAGGACTGACCGGCATCCGCACCGACGAGTGGATCGCCGCCCTGGCCGGAGACGAAGCCGCGGCGTTTGTGTACCAACCCTACGAGGCCCCCCTCAGGGTCTTCCGAGTCGACGTCCACACCGGCTCGCGTACGTTGTTCCGAGAGTTGGCGGTAGCGGACCGGTCCGGCATGGACTGGCATCAAAAGTTTGTCTTCATGACCCCGGATGGTCGGGCTTGCGTTTCCTGTTTGACTCGCCTGTTCACCGATCTCTATCTGGTCGAGGGGCTGAAGTGACTGTCGCCGTTGGCACCCGCCTCGGTCCGTACGAGACGTCGCCCAGATTGGGGTAGGCGCTGAGAGGCACGGCCTTCGAGCCGCGGCTTCAGCGGTTCAGCGGGCAGGGGGGCAAAGGGTTTCGGCGATTGAGAGCACGACGCACCACATACGAATTCACCGTCCTTTGTAGAGGGATCGGTGTCATCGCGAGGAGTCCCGCCGCAGGGGGGATGACGAAGCGATCCCGTCCCCAACCCGGTATCCACCGACCTTAGCGGGCCACGAGACTGCTTCGTCGCTCCGCTCCTCGCACTGACAAGCATTGCTCTACGACAGATGGCAAGTTGGTATCACCTCTGCCGGCCACCGGTCAGGCCTTGCCGAGCCCCGAGCCCCGAGCCCCGGACCCCGGCCTTTACACCAGCTCGAACGTCGCGGTGAAGTGGGGGAGGACGGCGGGGCGGTCCACGAAGCGCAGGCCGCGGACCTCGCGGCGGCGCCGGTGCAGCTCGATGCTCCCCTCGACAACGTAGTCCATGTGGCTCTGGTGTAGGTGCGGCGGGGGATGGCGAGGCGGACGAGGTCGAGCGCCGGCCACGTCCACGCGCCGGTCTTCGCGTCCCGGGTGCCGAACATGTGGTCGTAAAGCGTGCGCCGGTTCAAGTAGTCGGCGTGCCCGCCGATCGGCTCCCGCCTCGGCCGTGGCTTTGCGCTCAAGGTGCCATCGAGTGGGCGCCCACCTGGCCCTGGCGCTAGAACCTCAGCCCCACGTTGACCAGGAACCTCCGCGGGGTCTGGTAGTCGGTGGGCTGCACCGCCTTCCCGAAGTCCGGACCTTTCTGCCAGTTGTATCCGTCGGCGAGGTTGCAGGTCGTGCCCTGGGGGCACTCCTTCGGCGTTTGCGTGAACGGGTCGAACCAGTTCAGGTACTTCCGGTTGTACCGGGTGTACACGGTCAGGTTCGGGTTGATCACCGCCTGGTTGTCGAGCAGGTTGGTGACGCGCGGGTTCACGTAGAGCTCCACCCCA
>JAJXYI010000505.1 GCA_021780625.1 bacterium
GGCGCGCCGGAGCTCGTCGGCCATGGCGCGGATCTCGGGCAGGTCGCGCTGCAGCTCGCTCCAGCCGTACCAGGTGACGTAGTCGGGGCTCGCGTGGAAGGCGCTGGCGTACCCCTTCGGTCGGGCGAGGGTGGCGTCGGCGTAGAGGCCGGCGACGCCCCGGACGGCCTCGGCGGTCACGTGGCCGACGTCGCGGATCAGCCCGTCGGCGAGCGCGAGCTGCTCCTTCGCGAAGCGCGCGGCGTGGCACATGGCGCCCGGATCGCGATCGGTCGTTTAGCCTTGAGCGCTCTCCGCTTCCCTACTTCTTCCCTGGCGCGCACCTCTCCATTAGGTCGGAATTGTACTTCCACACCAGCGCCGCAGGTTCCGTCCCGGTCAGTTGGATGTGATCCGCGGATGAGATCGTCATCGCAGCCATCCTCCACGCGTCGGCGCGGCCGCAGTACGTCACGATGAGCTTGCGGTCGCCGACCTCCCAGGTCGCAGTCCGCTTCGTCGCGTTCTTCTCCTGAGCCGCCTCGCAGCGCGAGGTGGAGGCCGAGCAACGCTGGAAGACGAGTGTCGGGCTTCCGAGCGGGGCGGTCCGCGTCTCCACGTCCGCGGCAGCCGCCCCGGGCTCGATGTCCTTCACCAACTTCGCGGCGCGCTTGGCGGCCTGAGCGTCGCCGTCCGAGCCAGCGAGGAGCACCATCGTGAGCGCGATAGAAGCGAGCATGAGCGTTCCTCCTCAGGAAGCCGTTGGACGGCTACTCCTCGCGAAACGTGTTGATTTTAGAAGGTAGGGACCCCGGCCAGCTGAGATTTGCAGAAGCATACCCCCC
This sequence comes from bacterium, assembly GCA_021780625.1. Next base: position 825 of record JAJXYI010000505.1, read on the forward strand.
CCCCTCGGTTCCGGGGGATTTTCTGCAGGATTCCCTCCCCCATCAGCGTGACCTCACTGCCACGCTGCCCCCGTCCACGGACGGAAGGCGACGATGGCGTTTCGAGAGGTCACGATGCTGGAGGTCGAAGAGATCTTGAGGCTGTGGCTGCTGGGGGTCCCGACGAAGGGGATCGCCGGGCAGCTGGGCTTTGACGTGAAGACCGTGCGGCGGTACCTGGCCGCCGCGAAAGCGCAAGGCGTCGAGCAGGCGCACGGTGTCGGCGCGCTCGACGACGAGCTGGTCGCGGCGGTGATCAGCAAGACGCAACCCGGGACCGGGCGGCCACGCGGCGAGGGCTGGGCGGTCTGCGAGACGCACCGTGAGTTCATCGAGCGCCACCTGTCGAGCCGGGTCCGGTTCACCAAGGTGGGCAAGCTGCTGCGCCGGCGCGGCGTCGAGATCGAGTACCCGACGCTGCGGCGCTTTGGGCTCGAGCAGTTCGGCTTCGGCCGTGGCCCGCCGAGCGTGCCAGTGGTCGAGTGCGAGCCCGGCAAGGAGGTGCAGGTCGAAACCGGCTGGATGACGCTGCTCGCGCCAGATCTGTTCAGCTCGAGGATCGGGTCGGTGGTCTCGAGCCACACCACCGGGAGCTTCAGGTCCCGCAGGTCGCGGCGCCCCTTCGGCCGGGGTCGCTCGCGCTCACCGGACTGGCACCATCAGCCGCCCAGTGATGGGGGCAGGTCAGGGCGGGGGCCTCTGTCCGGAAGATTCCGAGTGGCGACAACCGGGGCGCTGGAGCATGTGTGGGCAGCCAATGTAGTGGGCTTCCGAACGGAACGAAGGTAGATGTGAAGGTGGCCCCCTGAGATGAGCGCTCTTCGCAAACTGGCAGAGTTGGGAAGCGCTCCGGTTCGACGGAGTCGGCCCGAAGATCTGAGCCTCGAATCCACGTTCGGTGTGGCCGCAGCAGGTATCTTGGGGCCGATGCTCAGCCTCAAGAACGGCTTCTACGCCTTTGAGGGCGCCCTCCACGTCTACTCGGACTGGGGAGCGCCAAGCGAACCTGGTCTCGTCGAGTGGAACGCCGATAGCCTATGGAAGAGTGAGTACCAAGGAATGGCGAAGGGCCTACTTTGCTTTGCTGAGGATGTCGTCGGGATGCAGTTCTGCCTGAAGGACGGGGGTGTCTCCCGGTTCGACCCTGAGACGGGGGAGGTCGAAGTCATGGCTCCCGACCCAGAGCACTGGGCCGAGATGATTCTCGGTGACCATGAGTTGTGGACTGGATTCCGACTGGCCCACGAGTGGCAAGAGGACCATAAGCCGCTTCCAGTTGGGTCGAGGCTCGTTCCAATCACTCCCTTCGTCTTGGGAGGGGAGTTCACCTCGAAGAACTTGCACGTCCTGGAAGCGGTCAAGGGGATGCGCTATCGCGCATCGATAGCTGTGCAGATCCGTGATCTCCCCGACGGCGCATCTGTGAATCTCAGAGTCATAGATTGACCGATGGTGTCCCAGAATCCTTCGCGCCGAGGCGAACGCTAAGGGCGCGGATTCTCAAGTGGCAGCAGGGGCCGTCCCGGTAGCCTCCTACCGGGACAGCCCCCTCGCCGCGGTGGACTTCGGCACCTTGAGCGCCATGGCGATCGCCCGGACGCTATTGCCGGTGGCCGAGCGTACCCCGGGGGTGACGACCATCGAGCCGGCGCGGTGGCGCTCGAAGACAATCTCGTGGGGCCGCGGCTCTCCTGGGCGTACCTGGCGTCGAGGCCGAAATCGTCGACGATGAGAAGGTCGATGGCGACCTCCATCGGTTTCAGCAGCGAAACTTTCAGAGAGCGCCGGTCGGATCAGATGGCGGTGATCTGGAGGGCGGCAGCTGTGGCGAGGCGGTCGCCCTGCTCCGCGCGGTGGCGGGCGCGGGGGTGGGGGTGAAGGCGTCGGGGGGGATCCGGACGGCGGCGCAGGCGCGGGCGATGGTCGCCGCGGGCGCGAGCCGGCTCGGGACCTCGGCCTCGGTGGCCG
>JAJXYI010000151.1 GCA_021780625.1 bacterium
CACGGCAACAGCGGGAAGGATGCGGAGCGGCAGCCGGACGTCGCCGAGGAGGTCGCGCGCCAGATCGAATCGGGACAGGCGGGTCTCTGCGGGGTGATGCTTGAAAGCAATCTTGTCGGAGGGGCGCAGGCACCGGCGGCGCGGCCGCTCGTTTACGGACGGAGCGTCACCGACGCGTGTCTGTCTTGGGAGCGGACGATGCCCGTGCTCGCCCGGCTAGCCGAGGCGGTTCGGGCGCGGCGTTGCCGGAGTACCTGAGGCCCGCTCCGCTGCGGCTGGCGCTCAACGCCGAAGCGGCTGCACGTCCCACCGGCGAATGCCACGGCGGTCGAACTCCAGCCAGCCGATGCTCGCGGGTGAGCCGCCCCGGGGTTTGCTCGCGCTGCCGGGATTCAACCAGCGCACCCCGAGGGGATCGGTCCAATCGCGCGGCGTGTGGGTGTGCCCGTGCAGCACCACGTTTACCCCGCTCGGCGCAAGGTGGGGGGCGATATGGATCAGCTGGCAGCGGAGGCCCCCGCGTTCGAGTGTGAGCTGAAGGGGCCAGCGTTCGTCGGTATCGCAATTTCCGCGCACCACGACGAAGGGACGTTCCAGCGCCGCCAGCTCGAAATAGACGTCCTGCGTCGTGAGGTCGCCGAGGTGCCAGATCTCGTCCGCGTTGCGGAGGAGGTCGGTCAGTCCCGCCGGGACCGAATCATGAGTGTCGGCGATGACCGCGATGCGCATGAGAGGATGGGAATGGGGTGCGAGGCAAAGTCCGCGGCGACCCCGCGGTCGATCATCAAAGCGGTTTCCCTTGGTGAGGCAAATCGGTGCGGGCGGTGGGGTGGCAAGTCCGTGGCGGGAGTCAGGATGGGTTGGCAAAAGCGGCGTCCTTGCGTAAGGCTTCGACCTGCGTCTCCGTTCTCCGATGTCACGTTTCCACGATACGATCACTGCGCTCGCGACTCCGCTCGGCACCTCGGCGGTGGCCTTGGTGCGGGTGAGCGGTCCGGAGTCCCCTGCCCTCGCCCGGGCGTTGTTCGGCCGGGACCTTGCCGACCGCCGGGCTCGGCATGGCGATTATGTCGATGTGGCGGGGCGCCTGGTGGACGACGTGGTCGCGGTGTTCTTCAAGGGGCCCCGTTCCTATACGGGCGAGGACAGCCTTGAGCTCACGTGTCATGGCAACCCCTATGTTGCGCAAAGGGTTTTGGAAGATTTGGTAACGAGGGGGTGTCGGCTGGCTGCGCCCGGTGAATTCACCCAGCGGGCCTTCCTGAACGGACGCATGGATCTGAGCCAGGCGGAGGCGGTGATGGACCTGATCCACGCGCGAAGCGAGCGGGCGCTGGCGGCTGCGCAGCAGCAGATGCGCGGGGCCTTGGGTCGCCGGATGAACGAACTGATCGAGGTGCTGCTCGGGGCGCTCGCGCGCATCGAGGCCTACATCGATTTTCCCGACGAGGATCTTCCCGCGGAGGATCGGAGCCTGGTGGCCGGGATGCTGGGTCAATGCCAGCAAAAGACGCAGGAGTTGTTGGCGACCAGTCACTTTGGAGAACTGCTTCGCGAAGGCATCAAGACGGTGATCGTTGGGGAGCCCAACGCTGGGAAGAGCTCGTTATTGAATGCGCTGGTGGGTCGTGAGCGCGCGATCGTGAGCCCGGAGCCGGGCACCACCCGCGATTTCATCGAGGAGTGCATCCAGGTCGGCCCGTACCTGCTGCGCTTGATCGACACGGCGGGGCTCAATCCCCACCCGGAGGCAATCGAGCGACTCGGCATGGAAAAGACCCTCGAGCGAGTGGCGGAGGCCGACCTGTTTCTGATCGTGCTCGATCGGACCCGCCCCACCCCCGCCTTCCCCGCGACCCTGGTTGAGCGGATTCACGCCACTAATTCTGTTATCCTATTAAATAAGAGCGACTTAAATAATATTGAGCCGATCCTGCCTGCGGCTTGGGCGGAGGTCCCGACCATCGCCTTGTCGGCTTTGCGGGGTGATGGGATCGAATTGCTCAAGGAGCGTGTGGAAGCGCTGGCGGACGCGTTTCAGGTGACGGTTGGTGATGAACTCATCGCGATCAACTCCCGTCACACGCGTGCGCTCCAGCAGGTGCGTGCGGGTCTGGCGTCGGGGTTGGAAAAGCTCTCAAGCGGCGGGCCTGTTGAGTTGCTGGCCAGCGACTTACGCGACGCCCTTGAGGCTGCCGGCGAGATCGCGGGGCGGGTGGACAATGAACGGATGCTGGACCAGTTGTTCGCGACCTTCTGCATCGGGAAATGAGAGTGCCGGGTGGTGGTGACGTATTGGCTCCCATGAACGTTGAAACTGGCCAGGTGGCTCCGAGGCGCGCGCCCTCCCCTGCCCTGCGGTTTTTGGGCTTGTTGCCCACGCGGGTTCGACGCTGGTGTGGGGCCTGCCCATGAGCGCGACCTTCCACTATCCCAAGACCTTCGACGTCGTCGTTTGCGGGGCCGGCCATGCCGGGGTCGAAGCGGCGCTCGCGGCGGCGCGTATGGGCGCCGAGACCCTCCTGCTGACAGGCAACCTGGATACGGTCGCCCAGATGAGCTGCAATCCGGCGATTGGAGGACAGGCCAAGGGCCAGATCGTTCGCGAGATCGATGCCCTGGGTGGCGAAATGGCGCTCAATACGGATCTTACGGGCATCCAGTTCCGCCTCCTGAACGAATCCAAGGGTCCTGCCGTCCAGTCGCCGAGAGCCCAATGCGACAAGAAGGCCTATCAGTTTCGCATGAAACACACCCTCGAACTGCAGCCGGGCCTGCAGGTGTTTCAGGCGACCGTGACGGGACTGATTTTCGAAGGCAAGCGCGTGGTCGGTTGCCATACCAACCTGGATATCGACTTCGGGGCGCGGACTGTGGTGGTCACCACCGGTACCTTTCTCCGCGGCCTCATGCATATCGGCCAGAACAAGAACGAAGGTGGCCGGCTTGGAGATTTCAGTGCGCGCACCCTCTCCGGGAGCTTTCAGGAGGCCGGGATCGAGCTCCGGCGCCTGAAAACGGGCACCCCTCCCCGACTCCTGGGCCGGTCCATCGACTTTTCGCGGATGGAGGCCCAGCGCGGCGATGAGCGCCCCACGTTCTTTGCGTTTCACGACACCCGGGCTCAGTCCGATTTGTTCCACGTGGAACAATCCGGGGAACAGCGGCTGGGCTGGACGCCCGGATCCAATCAGGTGCCCTGCTGGATGACCTACTCGACCGACGTGACGGCGAAGATTGTTCGCGACAACCTGCACCGCTCGGCCATGTACTCCGGCGAGATCCAGGGCGTCGGCCCGCGGTATTGCCCGAGTTTCGAGGACAAGATCGTGCGGTTCGCCGACAAGCCGCGCCATCTGCTATTCCTGGAGCCCGAGGGACGCTCGACAAATGAGTATTACGTAAACGGGCTTTCGACGTCGCTTCCGTTTGAGGTCCAGCTGGACCTGGTTCATAGCATTCCGGGGCTCGAGGAGGCAGTCCTGCTCCGGCCGGCCTACGCGGTGGAATACGACTTCGCGCCGCCGACGCAGCTGTTTCCGACCCTGGAATCCAAGCTGGTCGAGAATCTGTTCTTCGCCGGTCAGATCAACGGAACGTCCGGTTACGAGGAAGCTGCCTGCCAGGGGCTCGTGGCCGGCGTCAATGCCGTCAACCGCGTCCACGGCCGTCCGCCGCTGGTGATCGGGCGCCATGAGGCGTATATCGGCGTGCTGATCGACGATCTGGTGACCAAGGGCACGAACGAACCGTACCGGATGTTCACGAGCCGCGCCGAGCACCGGTTGCTGTTCAACCATGGCAGTGCCGAGCTGCGGCTCCTTGATCATGCCCGCCAGCACGGCCTGGTGGATTCGGATCGTCTGGATCGCATGCAGGCGAAGCGGAGCCTCGTGGAGTTGTGGACGCGCCGCCTCGAGTCGGATCGCGCGCCGTCCGGACCCGGTTCCTGGGCTGATTTCGTCCGGCGCAACGCTGCGGCCCAAGGACTGCAGGCCCAGGGCGAGGGCAGGGGACTCGCCAGTCTGCCCATGCCCGAGGAACTGCGCGCCGTGGCAGCGGAGGCGCGCGAGGAGATCCTGTATCGGGTCAGTTACGCGGGCTACCTCCAGCGCGAGCTGCGCCAGATCGAAAAATTCTCCGAGCTGGAGCGCATTCATCTGCCGGCAGACTTGGATTATCGCTCGGTGAAGGGGCTTCGGGCGGAATGCGCTCAGAAATTGGCCTCGATGAAGCCCTACACGCTCGGTCAGGCGAGCCGAATCAGTGGGGTAAATCCCGCCGATATCAGCATCCTCATGGTGCTGATGGAATCGCGCCAGCACGGGACCCGCTGAAGAATCGGGTGGGGTGGGGCGTTTGGCCTGGGGCACTGTGATCAGCGAGGTTTTCAGGGAAGACGTGTGAGTTGGTTGGTGGGCTTGAGTGATAAGATTCTAGGAGACAATAGCTTATAGCAATAAATTCCTGGCGGATGCAGGGGAAAGGATGCCGATCTGCCGGCTAAAAAGGCAAAAATAGTTGACAGTTGTTAAATAAAAACGATCTAAAAGATCGCCCCTTCCGGCTACCCCATGCACCGGTGCTGCGCTTTTCTGGTCACCATCGCCTTGTCACTGGCCTTCGCCTCCGCCCTCGCGGTGGCAGACGGAGGGCAGGGCGCCCGCCGCTGGTCCGCCGATCTGCTGGATTCCGTGGTCAGTCCGCCCGTGCCGTCCCCGGCAGTCGAATCGACCTCTCCGGCAGAGCCGCGCGGCGTGATCCTCAAGACCTACCAGCTGAGGACGGTGAGGGTAGGGGCCTCGGGGCGCTCCCAGACTCTCCTGCAGACCATGGAGCGGCTGCTCCCGCCGGGAAGTTCGCTCAGGACCGATGTGCCTGCGAACTCCCTTCATATTCTGACGACGCCCGAAGCGCACGCCGCCCTCTGGGATTTCATCTCCGCGGTCGACGCACCGCAGGAGCCGGACGCCACCCAGGCGGCCGCCGCGGCCCGTGACACTCAGCTCAAGGGGGCCCTTGAAAGGCTGGCGACGTCGACTCAGCGCACGGACCAGCTTGCCGCCGCAGTCGAGAACCTCAGGCGCGAGCTGTCCCGTCCGCCGGCGCCTCCTTCCTCGGAAGGCGCCGTGGCGAGGCTCGGCTGGGTGGGCGGGCTGTCGCTTGCCGCAGCCCTGGTGTTCCTGCTTGGCCTGAGCCTTGTGCGGGTCCGTGCCCGACGGCGAATCTCCGACCTTCCTCCGCCGGCGCCCATCGTCCCGGCCGATCAGATCGCGTTGGCGCTCGCCCCGGCACAGCAGCGACTTCAGCAGGAGTTGATGGGGGTGCTGAATGCGGCCGCGATCCGCATGGAGTCCTGGTACACCGAGCAGGCGGCACAGAGGACTGCGCTCGAGTCGTCCATCGCCGGGGCTGGTGCGCACCTGCTCGCCGAAAACCAGGCCCTGCTCGAGCGCGTGGAGGCGCGATTTGAGACTTCCGCGGCTCGCATCGAGGCGAATGTCCACCAACTGGCCGCCCAGAATGATCGGGTGGAAGCGCTCGCCGGTGAGCTCGAGCACACCGTCCACGAGCTCGATTCGACCAAGGATCAACTCGTCCGCCTGCAGGGCGACCTCGACGACAAGGGCAGGGCGCTCGATGCGACGCGTTCGGCCCTGTCCCAGCGCGAACAAGAACTTACCCGGCAGCAGGCAAAACTCGCGGCCCTGACGCTCATCCTTGAGGAGGGCGGGCCCCTGCCGACGCACGACCCCGCCGTGCGCCTCGAGAAGACCCCTGCAAACCCCGACTTACCCCGTTCACCATGCACGATACCCCAGACCCCCGACCGATCGCCCCGCCCGACGGCGGCGTATTCGTTCCGATTTCTCCCGCCGGACCATCCGGAGACCTGAGCTCGCCCTCAACTCCGGCGCTGTGGGAACGCGTGGAGGCGTTTCGCGACCTCCTCCAGCGCGGCAGCCGGTTGCTCGGCGAGGTCCTGACCTTCACCCGGAACGCCGAGGATGCGCTCGTCGCAATCGAGCGTGAGAAGGTCCGCTTGGATCGCGAGCGACAGGCGTTGGCGGACGAGGCCGCGCATATGCGGGTGGAGGCCGGGGAACGCGCGGCCCACTTGACTGCTTTGCAGGATGAGCTCGCGGCGCTTCGCGCCCGCGTAGACCGAGCGAGCAGTGAGCATTCGTCGGACCGAAAAGCCCTCGAACTGCGGCTCGAAGAGGCGCTCGCCCGGAGCCAACAGCTCGAGCGGGAACTTCAACACCTCAGCGCGAAGGCCTCGAGCGATGCGGCGGCGAGCCGCCTTCGAGAATTTGCCGACCTCGAACAGCGGACTTCTGCGCTCGAACGTGAACTCGAGCAAACGCGTGCGACCCTGAAGAGCGAAAGGGCGCGCCGCGACCGGGCCATATCGCTCATCAAGCCCTCACCCTCGGGGGCTGCACAGGAAACCCTCCAACAAGCGACGCCATGAACCTGCTCAGACTAGTGTCGACTGCGATCGTCGTCACCCCCGCGTTCTGCGGGCCATCCAAGGCCGGCTTGGATACGTCCCCGCACGACGGGGATCGGTCCACCGTGGTCCGTTGTGGCACCCAATCGTATCATCTCGCTTATCATGAAGATGATGAGCGATGGGAAACCGACGAGTTTCGGCTGGTGGGCGAGCCGGATGGCGGTTGGACCGAGCTGGTCACGGTCCAGCGGTTGAAGCCGGACCATGCTGGCACGGTGGCCCAGCTGGTGGAGTTCATCAAAAGCCATCGCGAAGAGGCGGGGTGGGGTGCCGTTCAAGTGGAGGGGCAGGGGCCTCGTGCCTGTGTGTTCGGCGCTGGCATTGCCGCGCGTGGAGGTGAGTCCGTGTTCAAAGTAGTCGGTTTGATCATCGACCGGGGAACGCAGGCGGGACGGTCCGAGCTCGTGGTGATTCATCACACGACGCGACTGCCCAAGGACGAGTCCGCGCGGTTCCCGGCCATTGGTGCCCAGTGGAGGGAACGGTTTCTGCGCCAGGCGGCTCAGGCGAATGCCTCGCTGAAATGATGGACCCGGCCGAAACAAAGCCGCCGCCGCCCACGAGGGAGCCGCCGCATCCCGGGCACTTGTCCGGGCAGGTTTCGGCGCACACCCCGTCGGCCCTGGCGCTTTCGGAGCGCGCGCGGGCCGACGCGTGGAAACTGATCGGCCTCGCGGTCGCGGTGCTCTCGCTGGGTCTCGCGTACCTCACGATCCGCGCCGGCCGCACAAGCGAGCGGGTCTTCGTCATCGATCCGACAGGGAATCTCGTCGCCGGCCCGCTTGAGCGAATGTCGGAAAGCCGGAGCTTCTTCCATCTCACGGCCCTGTATGCGACGAACGCGGCGCTCCAGCGCTCGTCCGAGGGGTTCGATCTTTATGAACTCCTTGGCCTCTACTTCACGCCCAGGGCGGTCCAGAAGCTGGAGGACGATTGGGAGCGCAGCCGCGACGACGTCAGGCAACGCAATCTCCAGCAGAAACCGGTGGTCGAGAGCATCGGCGAACCAATCCGAGGGGGCGACCGGCGTATCGTCGAGGTTCGTGGGCGCCTTGTATCCGCCGGCGCCTACGCCGGCCAGAGCTTCTACGACGAGCTGCCGTATCGACTGGTGCTCACCTTCAAGAAGAACCCGGACATCGCCAGGGCGGGGGCGTACCCCTGGATCTGCGAGGACTTTACCCTGGAGCTTCGGGAGGGCGGTCGATGAGCCGGGGTCGGCCCAATCCATGTGGCGTGCGCGGAGTCGGCGGATCGGGCGCACTTGCCGCCGCGCTCGCCATCGCTCTTGGTGTTGCAACCATTTCGTTCGCCGAGACTTCGGGTCCCGCAGGCATCGTCCAGACCGCGGTGCTCGATGCAATGCATCCGCTGTTCGTGCCGACTCATCCGCGTGTTGCGACGACCATCCGATTTCCCGGGCCGATCGGCGCGCCCGAGGGCAGGGGATTCACGGAGGATGAACAACGCGTTCCCGGGGAATACCTCGTCACGTGGTCCCAGGGGGATTCGCACCTGACGCTCACACCGCTTGAGGGGGCCGGCCCCAGCAACCTCAACGTGCCGTATCAGGGACTCACCTACGTTCTCTATTTTTATCCCGCGGCCAGCCAGTTTCAGGCGGTGGCCAGCCTGAGCCTGAGGCCCGCACCCGAGGGGGGCCTTCAACCCCAGCCACCTCGCGGGGAAGCCGGGTTCCGCGGGGGGCATCCGGGTTCGACTGCACGGTGGCTTGGCTTGATCGACCGGCTCAAGGTGTTGCGGGCGGCCGCTCCCGGACCGCCGATGAACCGGATCGCCGCTGCCTTCGGCCTCGAATGCCTCGACCTCGAACCAACCTCGGACGCCAGTCCGGGCGGACACGGGCAGTTTCGCACCCAGCTTCTCCGCGTCGTGCGCGACGCAGAAACGAACAGTCTCGGATTCGTCGTTCGCATCGAAAACACCTCGGACCGGGACCTGGCGTTTGATGTCTCGAGTTTTTCCGCCAGGGCGGGCGGCATCCGCCTCCCGCAGGTCCTGAGCGATGCACCCGCGACGCTTGAACGGGGGGCGACCACGGAGGCCTATTTTGTCACAAGCTGTCCAGCCAATCGCCGGCTGACAGCGGACAATCGCTGGATCGTCTCTGTCGCGCTCTCCGCCCCCAGAATCAATCCAGCCGCCGCTGTCATCACGACCTTTGACGGAGATGGCGGCCAGGTTTCGGGGGCTGTGCCATGAAGGGGCTGCTTACGAGCAAGGTCGGCGTGATCGCCGCCTGCCTCTTTGCCGTGGTGATGGCCATAGTCGTGCAGCGGGTCCTGTCGCGTCAGGCGGCACGGCGGACCGCGCAGGTCCCAGTCGCTCCTGTGGCGTCTCCGTCGACTCCGGCACCTGCGGTTGGGACGCCGCCGCCATCGGCGAGCAGGGCGGCCGCAGTTCAACCGGGGTCCGGAGGAGCTACCCCGGCACAGGAGCGCGCGTCGCGGGCTGGCGTGCCTTCGTCGACACAGCGGGAGCTCGTTTTCCTCGACCGGTACCAAAAGGTCGGGTCGGGCTCCCGCATCGACCGGGATCGGCAGGGACGCACCATCACGCGGCGGAGGACGGCCGGTCCCGTTGCCTCGGCGCGCAGCGCAGCCCGTAGTGGAAATTCGGATATGCATCGCGTTGTGCTTCGGATGGGCGGCGCGGTAAAATCGCGTACCGGAAGGGCGGGCGAAGCCGGAAAGTCGGCCCCGTCCCCTGATTCTGCTGTGCCCGCGGGGTCCGGCGAGATCCCGGCACCCGTGGAGCAGCCGGACTTCGTTCCCTACGGACATCCGCTGAAGTGTGAACTGGTGTTCACCATCGACTCGACCCTGGACGAGTCACCGGTTGTGGCGCTGGTCGTCGAGCCCGTGTACAACAACGGACGGCTGGTGATCCCGGCGGGGACGGAATTGCACGGCGTCGCCCGTCCGGACCGGCTGAGGGATCGGCTGTTCTCGGGACAGGACTGGGTCCTTGTCTTCCCGCGCGCCGACGGGCGCGAGAATGGGCGGGCGCTCTCCGTGAAGGGACTCGCGCTGGACCGTGCGGAGCCCGATGGCAACGGACTCACCTGGGGGATCACGGATGGAAGCCTCGGCCTGCAGGGGACCGTGATCCGCACGATGGAGTGGGACGAGGTGAAACGGTTTGCGGCCACCTTTGTCTCGGCGGCGGCGCTGGGGCTGCAGGAGAGGGAAACGGCGCGCGGCGTCTCCCGTGCCGCGAGCACGCCTCGGAACGCGGCGCTCCAGGGAATCGCAACCAGCCTCGAGGAGGTGGCGCGCAAGATCGCCGACGAGGTGGGAAGGAACGGGGTCTTCCTGCGGGTGCCTGGCGGCAAGCAATTCTACTTCTATCCCCAGCAGGCGATCGTTCCTGGAGCCGCGACCGCGCCGGATCGAATGCGCATGCCTGCAGCGTCGGTCAAATCACTTCGAAGTTCATGAAAACAACCTGCGCTCACCCCCGCTTCAATCTGCCCTGGTTCACGATCCTCGGTCTCTCCGCGTTGTTGTTGGGATGCCGGTCGCAGAACCAATCGCGGACTCCCGCATTGTCGGTCCGGCCCGCGACTGTCCTGCTCACGCCGGAACAGGCGGCCGAAAAGGGCCTGTCGGTGGCACCGGAGGAAGCCGCCAGCCGGATGGCCTATGCCGGTCGTACCGCGTCGGTCCTCGTTCCCGCGGACGTGAAGGCGTATTCGATCGGACGCTATGTGGATCCTGCGGATCCGTCGGTGATGCACGAGGCCCACGTGGTCTATCGGAGGGAGGCGGACTCCGGGTGGCGGCTGGAGGCCGATGCCGGTCGCCAGATCCTGGTGGGCCCATCCGTGTCTTCGAAGGGCGGCGATCGGATAGTGCCGCAGGAAACGGAGGCTGTGCTGACGGAACTCCGGCGGTCGGCGGCAAGCGATCGGGAGGCGGTGCGGATGCTCGCCGAAATGGTGGAGCGCCTGGCCCGGAACCAGAATGACGTTGCTGAGCGCCTTGCCGCCCTCGACTCGCGGATGCCCGTGCCCAGGCGGACGGGTTCACCCGTTAAGACCCGCGTAATGGCGCGACCGGAAGCGCCCGCGCCCGCATCCGGCGAAAATCGGCGCCTTGAACCGGCGGCGAGGATCAACGAGAAATGAGCGACCCCAGCCATTCCGCCAGCAAGGAAAGGCTTTCCACACCCCTGTGGATGGCCGCGCCGCGTGACGGCGTCGCGCAGATTGCCTGCATCCATTCCGGCGGCATTCGGCCCATGCGTTCATGAAACCCCGTTCCTTCAGCCTATTCGCTCTCCCCCTGCTCGCGTTCGGGCAGACCCTGCCGCCTGCGCCGAGCGGAACCGATCCGGTGCACAACAGCCCGCTTACCGACACGGAGTTCATCTGGTTCACCAATCCCGGGCACCTGTCGTCGACTGAGGGCGACTACACCCGGTCGACGATTTCGCAGGCCGAGCTGGCCGCGGCTCTGGTGCCCGCGGACCCGGCGGTGCGGTATGCGAATTTCAAGCCGCGGGTTGGCACGATTCTCCCGACCGACGACCCGAAGACCTGGAATTGGGATCGCGCGGACGCCGCGCAGATGCAGGACGCCTATTACCAGCTGCTGGAGCCGAGCTGGAACCAGCTGCCGGTCTGGACGAATTGGGTGACTGGATACACGCCGGATGCCGCCGCGGCAGGAGGCTACCGCGCGACGTTTCACAAGGCCGGCGATGCGGGTGGAACCGACCCCGCCTGGCGAAATTCGGTGTATCTGCATCTCAACTTCGCGCGGTACCTCAGTTTCGGAGCGAACCACGTGCGCTACGTGACCGAGGACCCGAAGGTCCTGCCCTGGGTGCAGCACGCGGTCCGCTGGATGGCTGGAAATAATGCAATCACGCATTTGCCGAATGCCTCGAGCGTCTTCTATTCGGATCTCGCCTACCAGGGGTGT
>JAJXYI010000263.1 GCA_021780625.1 bacterium
TGCCACCAGGGGTTCAGGTCGCGGAGGACGCCGGCCGCCTCGGGGGAGAGCATGCACACATTATAAATACGATTTTCATGTGTGCAAGACGGGTGGCGCGGCATGGTGTCCGGCACCCATGTACACGCTCCGCTGCACCGCGAAGCTGCTGAGGCGCCTCGGGCCGCCCGCCATGGGGCCGGCGGAGCCGCCGACGAACCGGCTCGGTGACTGGTATGCCACCCTGGTCCACGCCCCGAGGGTGCAGCTCGTCCTCATGGTGAGCGAGCGCTCGCTGCTGCCGATCGTGTTGCCGGCTCGTGAGGCCTCGACGCTGCAGGAGCGGGCGCCGATGGCACTTGCGGAGGTGCTCCTCCGGCTGGGGGTGCGACCCACCGTCATCGAGCACGAACTCACCGCCATGGCCGGGGTCGCCGTCGGCAGGACCGCCAACCGGCGGGTTCTGGGCTCGATGGGCGACTTCCTGGGGATGATGCGGAGCCACCCGTGGCCGCCGCCTTCGCTGACCGCATTGTCGCTCAAGCTGGCCGAGGCGCCGTGCGGTCCCATCGGGATGAGGAGCCCGGATGACCTGACGCGGGAGCTCCTCGAGGCGTCGCCCGGCCACGCCTGACGAGGCGGTCGGACCGCAGTCGCGCGACGCCAAGCCCTGTGAGCGACCCTCACCTCGCCTCAGCCAACGCTGCCAGACAACATCCTCGCCAATCCTGCCGAATCTGGAGCGGGAAACCGGATTCGAACCGGCGACCCTCAGCTTGGGAAAGTGCGCCCTCGCCGAATGAATGGGCCACGATCGCGCAATCACGAGGGGCGTTGCGATGGATCAGCGGCGTTGGAGGGCATTCCAACAGCAGATCGTTGTCTGAATGTCGTCCGCGGAGCGCCCGAGGCTGCTCCCGGATCAGGACTGCTGGGAGCTCCGCGCGAGCGCGGCGCGCAGGGACGCCAGGAGCGCCGGTAGGTCCGCGCGCGCGGTCTCCCAGAGCACCTTCACGTCCACGCCGAAGTACTCGTGCGTGACCCGGTTGCGCATGCCGCGGATGTCCGCCCAGGGAATCTCCGGCGCGAGGGTCGGGCCCACGTCCTTCAGCGCGCTGGCGGCCTCGCCGAGGACGACGATGGCGTAGCTCACGGCGTCGATGGTCTTCCGGTCGGCCGCGAACTGCTCGTACGTGAGCCCCTCGACGTAGCCGAGCGCGCGCTCGGCGGCCTGGACCATGTCGCCGAGGCGGATGCGCCACTCCCTAGGTGGCACGAACGGCCTCGCCGAGGATGCGGTCCCGATGCTCCGGCCGGATCATGCCGGGCGTCGCCAGGTCGACGCGGCACCCGAGGAGCCGCTCGAGCTCGTGCTGGACGCGGGCCAGGCCGAGGTAGCCGACCGGACGGTCGAACTCGGCGATGAGATCGAGGTCGCTGTCGGGACGGGCCTCGTCACGGGCCACCGAGCCGAAGACCAGGAGCGAGCTGATGCCGAGCCGCCGGACGTCGTCCCGGTGGGAGGCGAAGAACTCGATGGCATCGGCGCGGCGCACGGGGGGATTGTAGAGCCGGGCAGGGGAAGGTGGAAGTCCGGGGCCGGGAAGCCGGAGCGTCACTGACCATCCATGCCGTGGGAGATGCAAATGCAGCGGATCCCCTGACTGGAGACGATCACGCGGAAGCGCGGGACTCCAGCCGCGGCAGCAGCGATCGCCTGGAAGACCCTATGGTGCGGCCCATCAGTCCCCACGCGCTCTGCGTCGTGCCTTCAGCCCGCGGTCTCGCCGATCGGTGTACCGCGGTTCGTGATGGTCGTCTCCACCCTCGCGCGAAGTCCTTTGCATCAAGATCAATCCCAGCCGATAGACGGAACTCGACCCGAGATTGATCCGAGGTCCAGGCGCCTTCCTGAGCCAGGACGCGCACATCGTCGGATATGCTTTCGTCCTTCTCCTTGAGCGCTCGAAGGATCACCATCACCTGCTTGAACGATGCGGTCTGCGGCGTGCCCTTCTCATCGATCAGGACGGGAACGTAGACGTATGCCGTCTTCGGGGACCGGTCCTTGGCGGGCCTGATGGCGCGGCCCACAGCCTGGACGATGTCGATCTTCGACTGCTTGGGGTCGGCGAAGGCGACGAGGTCGATGTCTGGGCAGTCCACGCCCTCTACGAACACTCGTACGTTCGACGCCAGAGCTCGAGACGCCCGTTCGAACTCTTCCCGGTTCCGTCGGCGTTCCCCTGCCGAGTCATCACAACTGAACGGAAACACCTCGAGTGGCCCGTAGTCATCTGACAGGTCGAGGGATAGCGCCGCCTGCATCTCCTCAAACTCGTGCATCCGCTTGATGGTCGAGTGGAACGACAGGCCGTGGCTCAGCCCGTACTCCTTCATCACCTGACGAAGGCCGATGCCGGTGGCCAGCATGGCGGCGGACGCGGCCTTCTTCCACCGCTTGGCGTGGACGAGCCGACGCTCCTCGATGAGCCGGCGAGTCGAAGTCTCCGAGCAGGCCAGGATCACCACCCGGTAGTCCGCGATGATCTTCCGCTCCACAGCTTCGCGGGTGGAGAGGTCGTACACCTTGTTGCCGTACCACTCGACCTCGTTCATCCCGATGATGTGGTCGAGGTTTAGCCGGTCCACCCGCTCCGTAGCGGTCATGAAGACCCGCTTCTTGATGCTCACGTTCTCCGTGTGGAGGAGGTAGGCGAACGGCCCATCGATGCGCCCGGTCGTCCTGTGGGCCTCGTCAAAGATGCCCAGGTCGAAAGTCAGGCCGGCCTGCTTGGCTGCCGCGCCTAGCACATCGCCGCTCTGGTAAGTCGAGAAGAC
>JAJXYI010000688.1 GCA_021780625.1 bacterium
ACGAGCATCCAGGATCTGGTGACGAAGCGGTTCCTCCCGGTCGAGATGGTCACCGCGGTGCTTGGCGAGAACGCCGAGCGCAAACCGAGCGACATCGCGATCACCAACATCCAGAACGAGCCGGCAACTGCAACGCGCGGGAGCGCGGTTGTGATGCTGCTGCAGACCACAAACGCGGGGCAGGCGATGGCCTTCCGTGACCAGCTGCTGAAGAGCCCCGATTTCGACAGCGTCAATCTCGAGTCGCTCCCGTCCACGGCTGCCCTCGCGAAGTTCCGCCTCACCGTCGTTTTCAAGCAGGGCGTGCTGAAGCCCGAATCCACATGATCCGTACACTGCGTGCATATTTTCTGGGTCGGGCGCTGCGTGAGAAGCTCATGATCGTCGCGATCCTGGGCATCGCCGCGGTGATGTGGGCGACGGCATACTCCGCGCGCGCCTCGCGCTTCTGGCGCGCCCAGCGGGCCACCACGGCCGAGCTGAAGATGCAGGACATGTGGATTTCGCGCCGCGGTGAGATCGAGACCGCCACGCGGCATGCCGCCGCGGAGATGGTTCCGGAGAAAACCCTGGATGCGACGGAACTCTCGGTTGCGGTCCGCCAATACGCGAGCGAGGCCGGGATCAACGTGAACACGCAGCCCAGCGGCCAGACCGTCAGCAGCGCCCAGTTTTCGATCCACCCCCTGCGCGTCGACGTCATCAATGCGAATTGGGACGCGTTTGTGAGTTTCTACCGCAAGCTCCGTGCCCGCGCGCCGTACATCGGGATGACCGAGTGCACGATGGTACCCGCTGCCGGAAATCCGAAGCAGGTCCGCGCCACGATGACCGTCGTATCGTTCGAAATCAGGCAGTGACGTAGGTCGACGGGTTTCCGTAACCCGTTGCGCTCAATTGTGCTGGACAGCCTAATCGGCTGATCCAGCTTCGCGCGGTGTCGATTGCGCCTCTGTTGTTTTCCGTGTTTCCATCTCTGCGGAGGAGCCGCGGGGCTTCGCGCTCTGGCGGAAGACCTCCGATGCTTCGGCACCGGGAACATTCGTTGGCCGGGGGGCGTCAACCGTCCCTGTTCTGTATGATTTTCCGACGCTTTTTCGCGCTGCTTTGCCTCCTTTGCGCCGCCGTTCAGGCGAGTGCGCAGACGACGGTGCCCACCGTCACGCGGGTGATTCCCGCGCAGGTCCTCGCTCCGGGGGGGCAGGCTGCGACGCTCAGCCTCGTTGATTTCTTCGGTGTCCCGGGAGTTAGCGGACCGGTCGTCCAGTTCGACACGGTGCTCGGCCGCTTCAACGTCGAGCTGAGGCCCGACGCGGCCCCGCAGCACGTTGCGAACTTTCTCGGGTACGTGCAGCGCGGCAACTACTCCAGCACGTTCTTCCATCGGTCCGCGGCGCTCGACCAATCGGGCGCGATCTCGATCGTACAGGGCGGCGGCTACGTCGCGACCTCGGCGGGCGTGCAGCAGGTGACGCAGCAGGCCCCCGTTCCCCTGGAGTACAACTGGCCGAACGAACGGGGAACGCTGGCGGCCGCCAGAACGTCCGACGTCAACAGCGCAACGAGCGAGTGGTACTTCAACGTGCGCGACAATTCGACGATACTGGGCCCGGGCAATGGAGGTGGGTACACGGTGTTCGGACGCGTGCTGGGCACCGGCATGAACGTTGTCGATGCCATCGCGGCCCTGCCGCGTGCGAATGCAGGGGGTGCGTTCACTCAGCTGCCCGTGCGAAACTACACCAGTGGCGACATCCAGAATTCCAACCTGGTGATCGTGAATTCCATCACGCCGGTGTCCGTCTATCCCGGCGCCGGCACAACCTCCGTCCTCAGCTTCACGGTTCAGAGCTCCGCGCCGGGTGTTGTCGCCGCCGCCCTGTCAGGCGCAAACTTGGTTCTAACGCCCACCGGCTCGGGAACCGCGAACATCACGGTTCGCGCGACTGACCTGAGCGGAGCCTTTGCGGAGTACACGTTTCCCGTATCCGTGGCCACGACACAGCCGACCATCGTCACCCAGCCGGTGTCCCAGGTCATTGCCACGGGTGACACCGTGGTGCTGACGGCCACGGCCGATTCCGCCACAAGCTATCAATGGCGGCGCGGCGGAAACGACCTCTTCAACGCGACAAGCCCGACGCTGGTGATCCATGACGCCAGTGACGCCGATGCGGGGAGTTACACGCTCGTCGCTCGCAATCCCAACGGCTCGGTGACGAGTTCGGCGGCCACCGTGACCGTGCGCGATGTCGCTCCGGCCGACGTCGGCCGGCTCGCCAACCTCGCGATCCGCTCGGACGCGGGCTCCGGCGACCGGACGTTGATCGTGGGATTCTCGCTGGGCGGTTCCGGTACCTCCGGCACGGCACCGCTGCTCCTTCGGGCGGTGGGTCCGTCGTTGAGCAAGTTCGGCGTCACCGATTTTCTTCCCGATCCGGTCGGGACCGTCTTCTCCGGCAATGCCGCGATTGCGAGCAACGACAACTGGGCGGGTGACGGGCTGGTGGCCTCGCGCGGCACCCAGGTGGGGGCGTTCACGTTTCTTTCATCGTCGAGCCTCGACGCGGCGCTTGCTCTGTCCCCGGTGTCGGGTGGTTATACGATGCAGGTGACGGACTCGCGTGGGCAGGCGGGAACCGCGCTCGCTGAAATCTACGACGCGAACGACTCGGCAACCTACACCCTTGCCACGCCCCGCCTCATCAATCTCTCCGCGCGGACGCAGGTAGTCGTTGCGCGCGCTGAGGGCTACCTCCTCGAGGGTACCGAGGCCAGACCGGGTGCGGAGGCTATGCTCACTCTCCGCCCCACGGAG
>JAJXYI010000119.1 GCA_021780625.1 bacterium
CCGTACCCGCCGGAAACGTCGAACGCATCAGGTCGTACGCGGTCTTGCCGGGCGCGATGTCGCCCTCGACCTGGGAAACGATATGCATGACGTGCGAGTACCGCTCCACGACCATGTACTCGGGGACCCTGATCGAACCGAAGCGGCAGACGCGGCCGATGTCGTTGCGCGCCAGATCCACGAGCATGAGGTGTTCGGCGCGCTCCTTTTCGTCGTCCAGCAGCTCCTTCTCGAGCGCCTGATCCTCGGCAACCGTCGCCCCGCGGCGGCGCGTACCTGCGATCGGCCTGATCTCCACGAGTCCGTCAGTCAGGCGCACATGGACCTCCGGTGACGCGCCGACGATCGCAAAATCGTAGGCATCCAGGATGAACATGTAGGGCGAAGGGTTCACCGTCCGGAGCGCGCGGTAGAGGTCGAGTGGGCTCTTGGAAAACTCCCGGGTGAAACGTTGCGACGGGACCACCTGGATGATGTCGCCGGAGCGGATGTATTCCTTGGTGGACTCCACCGCCGCCTCGAAATCGGAGCGCGAGAAATTGCCCGGCGGCACCTCCACGCGGCCCGGTTCCACGAGCGCGGCGGGAGCGATCTCCCGCGGATCCTTCAGGATCTCGAACAGCTGGCGCAGCGTCTCGCAGGCCTTCACGTAGGCCGCATCCACGTCGCCGTCCACATGGGCGTTCACGCACAGCCGCATCGTCTGCTTGGCGCGGTCGAAAATCAGGAGCGAATCGACGAGGATGAAATAGAGCAGCGGCATGCCGAGTTCGTCCTTCGCGGCGGGCGGAACGGTCGGTTCAATGCGCGTCACGTACTCGTAGCCCACAAACCCCACCGCGCCCCCCGTGAACCGGGGCAGCCCGGGAATCTCCACCGGCTTGAACGCCGCCATTTCGCGCTCGATCAGCGTCAACGGGTCCTTCGGGGTCGGCACGTGCTCCACGCGCCCGCCTTCACCGCGGATGGTCGTGGTCTCCGCTCCGCACGAGAACACCTTGCGGGGCCGGCAGCCGATGAAACTGTAACGTGAAAGGTTCTCGCCGCCTTCCACCGACTCCAGGAGAAACGAGGGGCCCGCCTGCTTCAGCTTGGCGTAGGCCGACACAGGCGTTTCGAAGTCGGCCATAAGGTCCGTGTACACCGGTATCAGGTTTCCACGGGAGGCCAGGGCGAGGAACTCGGAGCGACTCGGGTAGATGTTCATCGGCGCCCGAGACTAACGGTCATCGTTTCCGGGAAAGCAAGGCTGCAGCGGCACGGCAAAACGGGAGGGGAATTTACAGGGATGCAGGGGATGAAAGGGAAGGATTCTATGCCGGAATTGGGATTGGTTCACGAATCTACGCCAGGATGCCACAACGGTCGCGGGAACCCATGCTCGCGCGGTCTAGGTCCATCGGGCTTCCCCTTCATTCCTTCCATCCCTGTTAATCCCCTCGGCCAAAAAAAGACGCCGCCCCGGGCGGGAACGGCGTCTTTGGAAAAGGAATCGGAAGACCGGTTATTCCGCGGCGGGAGCCTCGGGAGCGGCGTCCTTCGACTTGCGCTCGCGGCGCTCCTTCTTCGGAGCCTCGGGAGCCTCCTCGACGGTGGGCACGATCGGGTTCTCGGAGACGACGTCGAAGGACAATTCGACCGACACGTCGGCGTGGAGCTTGATCTTCACCTCGTGCTTGCCGATGGCCTTCACCGGCGTGTGGAGATGGATCTTCTTCTTCTCGATCTGCACGCCCGCCTCGACGAGCTTGTCGTGGAGGTCGTTCGCGGTGATCGAGCCGAACATCTTGCCACCCTCGCCCGTCTTGACGACGAAGGCGATGGAGGTCTTCTCGAGCTTCTTCGCCAGCTCCTGGGCGCCGGCGAGCTCCTGGGCCTCGCGCTCGGCGCGACGCTTCTTCAGGGACTCAACCTGCTTGCGGTTCGCGCGGGTGAGCGGAACCCCAAAGCCGCGGGGGAGGAGATAGTTTCGAGCGTAACCGGCGCGGACTTTGACTTGGTCGCCCTCACCGCCGAGACCGTCGACGGGCTTGAGGAGGAGGATTTCGCTATTAGCCATTTTAGTATTGGTTTAAAGGATGATGGAGGTGGGTTTGGGCACCGAATGGATTCAGAACGGAACGTCCTCGTCCATGGACTCCGACGCCGGGGCAGGCTTCGAAGCACCACGCGAGGGCGGCGGCGTGAAACGAGGCTCCGAGGTCTGATCGACGTCGTCGCCTGAGGCTCCGTGACCGGAGTTGCCCGGGGCACCACCGCCCGCGGCACCGCCGCGACCGAGGAACTGGACGTTGTCGAGCACGACCTTCAGTCGGCTGCGCTTCTGACCGCTCTGCTTGTCTTCCCACTGGTCGAGGCGCAGTCGGCCTTCGACGAAACAGGGGCTTCCCTTGGTCAGGTACTTTGAGACGAGCTCGCCTTGTTTGCCCCAGGCCTCGATGTCGACAAAGGTCGTCTCATCGCGCATGGCGCCCGACTCGTCCTTGAACTGGCGGTTGACCGCGAGCCCGAACTGACAAATGGACGTGCCCTTCGGCGTCACCCGGAGCTCCGGATCACGCGTCAGGTTGCCGATGAGAAATACCTTGTTGAGATAGGCCATGGGGGTAGGGATTCGGTGCGCCCGTGCGCCTTAGATCGACTCGACGATGGTGCGATACACGCGGCGATTCAGGCGAAGCCGCTCGCGCAGCTTCACGGGGCATTCGGCGTCGGCCGAGAAGTCCATCTGGACGTAGACGCCATTGGTGATCTTCTTGTCGGTGACGCGAACGAAGTCGCGGCGACCGAGATTTTCGACCGCGGTCACT
>JAJXYI010000207.1 GCA_021780625.1 bacterium
GCGCCCGGCATCGACTTGAACAGATCAAACCGGGCTCCACTCGCGCCAAGCGCTCTCGCAGCCTTATGCCGAGTTAATTGCGGGACACTACACTAGAATCTAGGAGCATTCCACCTCACATCCGCGAGCCCCCCACTCCAAACTCCTCCCGCAATTCGCCGATTCATTTCCCCAAGCCGAAGGCTCATTCATCATTCCCGCTCCTCACTCCTCGCTTCTTTCCCTCATGACCTCTCCTCTCTCCCTCGATCTCTCCGGCCACCTCGCGCTCGTCACGGGTGCGAGCGGACAACTCGGGCGCGTGATGGCGCGCACGCTTGCGGCCTGCGGCGCCGACGTGGCGCTCACGTATCTGAACAGCCCCGACTCCGCGGAGAAGGTCGCCGCCGACATCGCCGCGACCGGCAGGCAGGCCCGGGCCTTCAAGGCGGATGTGACCTCCCGCGACTCGATCTTCGCCCTGCGCGACGCCGTGCGCGCCTGGCAGGGCGATCCCGACATCCTCGTGGCCAACGCGGTCATTCAGTATTCCTGGAAACCCCTGCTCGAGCAGGACGCCGCCGACTACGAGAGCCAGTTCCGCTCCTGCGTGCTTCAATCCGTGCACCTCGCCCAGGCCTTCGTCCCGGCGCTCGTCGCCAAAAAGTGGGGACGCTACATCGCGATCAACACCGAGTGCGCGATGCAGAACGGCCCGACCCAGTCGGCGTATGTCGCCGGCAAGCGCGGCCTGGACGGCGTGATGCGCGTGCTCGCGAAGGAGATCGGCGAGCACCAGGTGACCGTGAACCAGGTGGCGCCCGGCTGGACCGTGAGCGACCGCGACCGTGAGAACGGCACGCAGGTGCAGGCTGCCTACGACCGCGGCGTCCCGCTGCGCCGCCGCGGCACCGATCAGGAAATCGCCAACGTCGTCGCCTTCCTCGCCTCCGACCTCGCAAGCTTCATCACCGGCGCCTACCTCCCCGTCAGCGGCGGAAACGTGATGCCGACGATTTGAACCACGGAGGCATCCGCCTTCGCCAAGGCTACGGCGGACGGCAGGGCCGCAACCAAATCACCAGAAGGATCGGCCACAAGAACCACGACGTTTAAGTGGCTACGGCATTGGGTTGCGTGCGCTTATAAGCGCACGCCAAGCCCGGTCGCCGGCCCTGAAGCGTCGTGTCTTTTGTGGCGATTCCCGCAGGGGTAGACGCACCTCGAAGCCGTGCAACCAGCCGATTTCTAAACCCTGAAATTCCGCAGAACGGGGCTCGACTCCGAGCCCCCAAAAACGGGTTTTCTCCGTGCCCTCTGTGTCTCCGTGGTTCAATTTCGGGCGGAGCCAGCCCCGCCATGCCTC
The DNA here is from genome assembly GCA_021780625.1 of bacterium. The sequence continues at coordinate 1,346 of JAJXYI010000207.1, forward strand.
GCCCCAGCACGCTCGCCAATCCCCGTTTCGCCGAGTTCGCGGCGGTGCTGGCGGCGCATCCGGAATGGTTCAAGCCTTGGAGCGGCACCTTCTTCCGGTTTCAGACCACCGACTGTCCCGGCGCGAAGGACATCCTGAGCGGTGACGGGGCGAAGCGCAGGGGAGGGCGCTGGAACCGGCCCGGGATCGCGGCGCTGTACGGCAGCGCGACCGACACCACGGCACTCGAGGAATGCAAGGCCAACGACCGGTACTACGGCATCCAGACCAAGAGCCCGCGCCTGCCCGTGGCCATCGAGGCGCGCCGAGGACGCTAATCACACGACTAGGCCTGCGATTTGACCACTAAATCCCAGCGGCGGCAGCATCGCGACACCGACACCCCGAATGGAGTCCGGATTCTAGACATCGCCCTCGTGATATTCTTTTGGACAAAAGAAAATATTGACTGTTCTTAGAGAACACACCAGCGTTCTTCCAGATCAATAATCCTATGGACACTTCTGCAAAAGCCCTCGTGGAACACTGGAGTTGGGCCGCCGAGAAGGGGTTGATGAATGGGGCCACGGCTCGAGCCTATCGAGCTGCTTGCTCCCAGATTCTCTCTGTCTTGGGCGAAAATTGGGAGTCTATTGAAACCACCACAATTGACCCAGACGAAGCCATACGGCGGTTTAAGAACCTTCGCGCACGTGACTTCAAGCCGGCCAGCATTGCTACTTACGAAGGCCGTTTTAAATCAGCCATCGTTTCGTTTTTGGCGTACGTAAATGACCCTGGTGCATGGAAGCCAGCAAGCCAAGATCGAGCCGTCAAACCAAAGGACGAAAAAAGACCCAAGACCAAGAACGCTGATGAATCCAGATCATCTCCAAGCACCCATGCTGAGTCCTCGTCGACAGCGGGTACCTCGCCTCATCAAGCCCCTCAAATCTCGTCTCCTCCGTTCCATCCCGGGCCGTCTACTCAATCGCTACCCCGGGAAGAATATGGCGACTTCACTTTTCCCATTCGCCGCAATTTCACAGCACGTATCGTGATTCCTCGCGATCTAACCCAAGGTGAAGCGAAAAGGCTTTCCGCTTTTATCTCGCTCTTAGTGCAGGGGGATGAGGCCCAAACCAAGAACGAACCAAGTTCCTAAATAAAGAAAAAGCCGCCAGAACGGCAATTCGTGGCGGCTTCATGACTTTCAGCGAAGGTCGAGCCCGCGCTGTCATTGGCGTCATGGGGCACAGTACAAGGAGACCGTGATCTCCTGTCTCATGGTGTCAACTCCACTGTGGCTCGCAAAGAAAGATCACGATGCAAAATCATCATGAATCGAACGAGCCGCCTCCCGGCTACCATTGGATCTACAGGCCTTGGATCACTGATCCAGAGACCGGAATCCGACGATATCCCAGGCGTGCCAAGTGCTTCAAAATATTGATACGCAACTGAGGCATTTGTAGCTGCAGGGGGTGCGGCAAATGCCGCACCCCCTATTAGCTGGGTCCAGCATACCTTGCCACCTGCATTTTTGCAGGTTTTACTGCAGGCAGAAAAGACGACCATGGCGACGAAGACAAAGAAGCCTGCGACGAAGAAGCGCGTGACCGGCGAATTCCGCTTCGCTCATCGCGGCGGAGCGACGGACTACCCGGCGCTGCTTCGCCACTATCGCGAGGCCTTCCAGCTTCCGCAGCCGCTGCTGGTGCGGTTGACGGGCTTCTCCCCGCGTTCGGTCGCAAAATGGAGTCAGGGCGAGGCGCCCTCGCCCAAGCAGGAGAAGGCGCTGGTGGAGATGGACCGGCTGCTGGACGGACTGTCGCGCGTCCTGGAGCCCGCGGAGATCGGGCGCTGGCTGAAGCAGCCCAATACGGCCTTCGGAGGCTCGACCCCGCTGCAGGTGGTCGAGCGCGGCGAAATGGATCGCCTCTGGCGCATGCTCTACGATCTCGAATCGGGGCAGCCAGGCTGATTCCGGCGATCAGACATCAGAGCTCAGCCGCGGTCCGTCAAACTCGGCGCAGGGATACGTTCAGGCCGGGCATCACAGGACTCAACAAAGCCCGTATCCGGCCAAGCGCATCGCGAAGGGACTGACCGTCGGGAGCGATCACGCGGAGCGTCCAGGCATCCGCACTCGGAAGGCGGCTGAGGCCGAGCCAGAGCGGAGGGTTATGCAGCGCCCGAAGCTCGTCCCACGCCGCGGCATCGACGCCTGATGCGACGATCACACAGGTGGCGAGCCAGGCGCACGGGTGACCTGCCATCTCCGCTAGGCGCGACGCATCGTCCGCATCCTGGGCGTAGCGTTCACTGAGCAGGAGCACGCCTGCCAGACGCACCGCAAGCCGCAGTTCCAAGCGCCGCCATGCCCAAGTCTCGCCTCGCGCCGCCCGACCCGGCCCGAGGGACTCGCAGAAGAACAGCGCCGCACCCGGCTCCAGATCGATCTTCGTATCCTGCCGATAATCACACCCCGCGTGGGGCACGAGGGGTTCGGGATACCAGTCGAGCCAGCCGCCGGCCGCCACATGCAGCTTCTGGTGGTTCGTCACGCCACCCTCGCCCTTCACCCGGAAGGCGCGCGCGTGCGAGGGCGTCGTCACGAGCAGCGAGGCGCCCACGTTTACCACGACTTCGGTCTCCAATTCGTCGCCCTCGAGCATGCCCGCGGTCGGATTCACCACCTGCACGTGCAGCGCCACGCCGTCCCAATATGGCTTCGACAGGTGAAACGGCGCCCGGAACGACTGCCGCGACAGCACCGTCCGCCCGTCCGCTGCGCGGGACGCTTCAAGGTGAAGGTGTCCGGAAAAAGTCATCAGCAAGTCAAAGAATAGAGAATTTAGGAGTGAGGAGCGAGAATGGGCGCCTCGCGCAGACGAGCCGCCAAGTGCGGCGGCTTCGTATCCAAAGGGTGCAGGCTCGCCCGATGCTCACGAGACGAATCGAAAATCGAGAATGAATCCACAGTGCCCGCGACAGCGGGCGCCGCACTTCCTATTCTCGCTCCTCGCTCCTCGCTCCTCGCTTCTCCCCCTCCGCGAAGAGCACCTGGCGTTCGATCCAGGCGATCACGGCGTCGAGGTTGTGTTCGCGCTTGAGATCGCACAGCAGGAAGGGCCGCGCACCGCGCTGCTTCGCTGCATCACGCTCCATGACCCCGAGGTCCGCACCCACCAGCGGGGCGAGGTCGATTTTGTTGATGATGAGCAGGTCGCTGAAGCGGATCGCCGGCCCGCCCTTGCGCGGGATCTTGTCGCCCTCCGCCACGTCGATCACGTAGATGAACGCGTCCACGAGCTCCGGCGAGAAAGTCGCGGTAAGGTTGTCGCCGCCGCTCTCCACGAGCAGCAGCTGCAGGTCCGGAAACCGCGCCTCGAGCGCGCGGCAGGCCTGCTCGTTCATCGTGGTGTCGTCGCGGATCGCCGTGTGCGGACAGCCGCCCGTCTCCACGCCGGAAATACGCTCGGGCGGAAGCGCCGTCTGCCGGATGAGGAACTGCGCGTCCTCGGAGCAGTAGATGTCGTTCGTGACGACCGCCATCGAGTAGCGCTCGCGCAGCTTCTGGCAGAGCCGGAGGCAGAGCATGGTCTTGCCGGAGCCCACGGGGCCGCCGATGCCGATACGGGGGGATTTGCGGGAGGACATGAGAAAATTGGAACAGAAGATAACGAAGGGAACGAAGAGCGCTGCGGGATGCAGGATGGGTGCGAGCCTCAATCAACTCGGGAAAATCGCCTCTGTTCTGCAAGGCTGATGCCGCACGATCCGGGACGCTTCGTTCCCTTCGTGGCCTTCTGTTCAAACGGGTCCGTCGTTCTCATGAGATGAACAGCCGGGAATCGGCGGTTTCGTGGCGGGCGGAGGCGATGTCGAGCCAGGGGTTGGACCAGCCGATGCGGTCAAGCGGGATGGCCTCAGCCGCGGCGACCAGCTGGGGTGCGCGGGACAGGGCAGCCGTGAGCAGCGCCTGGGTGGCATTCTGGCCGATGCGCAGGATCTTCATCGCCGCCGCGAGCACGGCCGCCACGTTCGAATAGAGGAGTCCGGCGAGCACAGCGGGCAGAGGAGCGCCCAGCACGCGACCCTCCAGTGCGGCCGATACGGCCGATGAGCCCGGCCAGGCGCCGGCCGTGGCCCGCGCAGAGAAATCGCGCGCGAGCGGCGAATCGTGGAGGCTCGCCACGAGCTCCGCGCGCTGCCGTCCGATGGCTTCCGACGCCGTGCGCAGCTCCCGCGGCGCCTTCAGCGCAGCCGACAGGCGGCACAGGTCGCCGACTGCCTCCCAGTGCGGCACACCGAGGGCGCGCCAGGCGTGCGCGGCGAGCGGCAGCTCGGCATGTTGGAGCGCGGGCAGCACCGCGAGGTCGAGGAAGGCCCGGAGCGTCTCGCGGTCGCGGACCGTCCCCTCCTGCACGAGCCCTTCGAGCCCGAACGAATGCGCGTATCCGCCCGTCGGATAATACGAGTCGCCGGCCTGAAGCAGGCCCGCGATCCAGGCGGAGTCAGTGGTGGTGACCGTGTCCGAGCTCATCGACGTGGTGATGTCCGCGCGCAAAATGCCCCGGACGGAATACCCCTGTCACCGGGTGGGCGTGCACGTGGAGGCGCTCGAACAGCGCGCGCACCGCGGGTTCGTCGAGAGCCAGCAGGCGCTCGGGCTCGGAGCAAAGTTCCAGGTGCATGTTTCCCACGGCCCAGCCAAGGCCGGCGGCCGCCGAAGCGGGCATGTCCAGCGCCACTTCCAGCAGCGCCTCGGGCAGCTGCTCAAGCACGTAACGCGTCGTGTCGTTCTGAAAAACCGTGTCCCCGTGACGGAGCGGATGCTCCAACTCGAAACCAAACTCCGTGCCGTCCTCCGCCACACCGCGCCAGCGGCGTTTCGCGACCTGCAGGCGTTCGGCGCGGAGCGCAACAGCGGGAAGCGCTGGGTTCGGTGCGGCGACGGGAGAATGAATCAGATGGAGCATGAGGAAATGGGAAGGAGATCGAACAGAAGGCAACGAAGGGAACGAAGCGCCAGAGGTGGACGGAGTCAGTGCGGGTTATGGGAGACCAGAATCAGGAAACAGGGGATTGGAACCACAGAGACACAGAGGGTACGGAGAAAGGCCGAAGGACTGAAATTCTGGCATTTGGAAATCGGGCCTTCGACTTCTGGTTCTCTGTGTCCTCTGTGTCTCTGTGGTTCACCAAATCCGGGGCGTATTCAAAACAGGAAATACCGCTGCGCCATCGGAAGGACCTTGGCCGGTTCGCAGGTGAGCACGCGGCCGTCGGCCTTCACCGTATAGGTCTCGGGATCCACCTCGATGTGGGGCAGGGCGTCGTTGAGCACCATGTCCTTCTTGCCGACCGTGCGGCAGCGCCGCACCGGTTCAAGCCGGCGACGCAGGCCGAGTCCCGCGAGCACGCCGCCGTCGACCGCGGCCTGGCTGACGAAGGTGACATTGGTCGAACCGAGCGCCCGGCCCGCCGCGCCAAACTGCGGCCGGTAGAACGTGGGTTGCGGCGTGGGAATGGATGCGTTCGGGTCGCCCATGTTCGCCCAGGCGATGAACCCTCCCTTCAGGACCAGCTCGGGCTTCACGCCGAACAACGCCGGCTTGAACACCACGAGGTCCGCGAGTTTGCCCACCTCGAGCGAGCCAATCACGTGCGCCATGCCATGGACCACCGCGGGGTTGATCGTGTACTTCGCAAGATAACGCAGGACGCGGAAGTTGTCCGCAGCCGGATGGATAGTGCCGGAGAGCGCGCCGAACTGGAGCTTCATCTTGTGCGCCGTCTGCCAGGTGCGGAGGATCACTTCGCCCACACGTCCCATCGCCTGCGAATCCGACGAGGTCATGGAAATCGCCCCCAGGTCGTGCAGGCAGTCCTCGGCGGCGATCGTCTCGGGCCGGATGCGCGACTCGGCAAACGCGACGTCCTCGGGAATCTTCGCGTCGAGATGGTGGCAGACCATGAGCATGTCCAAGTGCTCGTCGATCGTGTTCACCGTGAAGGGACGGGTCGGGTTGGTGGAGGAGGGCAGGACGTTGGCCTCGCCGCAGACGCGGATGATGTCGGGGGCGTGTCCGCCGCCCGCACCCTCCGAGTGGAAGGTGTGGATCGTGCGGCCTTTGAAGGCGGCGATCGTGTCCTCGACGAAGCCCGCCTCGTTGAGCGTGTCGGTGTGGATGGCGACCTGGACGTCGAACTCGTCGGCCACGCCCAGGCACACGTCGATCGCGGCGGGCGTGGTGCCCCAGTCCTCGTGAAGTTTCAGGCCGATGGCACCCGCTCGCACCTGTTCGCGCAGCGGCTCGGGGGTGCCGGCGTTTCCCTTTCCGAGGAAGCCCAGGTTCATCGGATAGGCCTCGGCGGCCTCGATCATGCGATGCAGGTTCCAGGCGCCGGGCGTGCAGGTCGTGGCGAAGGTGCCCGTCGCCGGCCCCGTGCCGCCGCCCAGCATCGTGGTGACACCGGAGGAGATCGCCTCGTCGATCTGCTGCGGACAGATGAAATGGATGTGCGAGTCGATGCCGCCCGCGGTCACGATGCAGCCCTCACCGGCGATGACCTCCGTGCCTGCGCCCACGATCATGGGATTCTTCCGGCCGGTGCGGGGATCGGCAAAAACGGAGCCGATTCCGTTCTGAATGCCGGGGTTGCCGGCGTGGCCGATGCCCACGATCAGGCCATGCTTGATGCCGATGTCGGCCTTGATGACGCCGAGAACCGGATCGAGGATCAGGGCGTTGGTGACGACGAGGTCGAGCGACTCCGCGTCCAGCGCGGTGGGCGATTGGCCCATGCCGTCGCGGATGACCTTTCCGCCGCCAAACTTGATTTCGTTTCCGTAGCCGCCGCCCTCGGCGATCAGGTCGCGCTCGACCTGCACGAAAAGCTCGGTATCCGCGAGCCGGATGCGATCGCCCACGGTGGGGCCGAACATCTCGGCGTACTGGCGTCGGGTGAGTCGGAGGGGCATGGTCAGTCGAGTTTGCCGTTGATCAGGGCGTTGAGGCCGTAGACCTCGCGCGCTCCGGCGAGCGCGACGAGTTCGACGGTCCGGGTGTCGCCGGCCTCGAAGCGGACGGCGGTCCCGGCGGGAATATTGAGGCGATAGCCGCGCGCGGCGGCACGGTCGAATCGGAGGGCGGCGTTCACCTCGAAGAAATGAAAATGCGAGCCGACCTGGATCGGGCGGTCCCCGGTGTTGGCCACCGAGACCGTCTTCGTCTCGAGCCCAAGGTTAGCCTCGAGCGTTGCGGTGTCAGCTGCGGGAATGAGTTCGCCGGGGATCATGGTCAGCGGATGGGGTTGTGCACGGTGACGAGTTTGGTGCCGTCGGGGAAGGTGGCCTCGACCTGGACCTCGTGGATCATTTCCGCGACGCCCTCCATCACGTCGGAACGCTTCAGGATCGTCGTGCCGAAGCTCATCAGCTCGGCCACGGACTTCCCGTCGCGGGCCCCCTCCATGATCTCATAGGTGATGATCGCAACCGCCTCGGGATAGTTGAGTTTGAGCCCACGGGCCTGACGACGTCGCGCCAGGTCCGCGGCCGTGACGACGAGGAGTTTTTCGCGTTCGCGGGGGGTGAGGTGCATGGGGGGAATGCAGGATTGAACAGAAGGAAACGAAGAGAACGAAGAGGGTGGAGGCAGGCTGAGCTCGGGTTGGCAGGACTGTCGCAATCGAAAAGGAGTTGGAGGGAGCGAATCATCCGCTCATGGGAAGCGAACCGGAAAGAGGGAAGGAGTGTTCAGCATAGCACCCTTGGCTGAAGCAAGATTCCAGTGCCCGCTTTTTTTAGGATAACGCCATTCCCCTTGAGATGATCTGCGGTCAAACGCTTCGTTCTCTTCGTTTCCTTCTGTTCAAATTTCCGGTGACAGGGATCGGCCCGGGCGGTCAGACCTGCAGGTGGAGACGGACGACATCGTCGGTGAGTTCGGAGATGGGGCCGGAGGCGACGACGGTGCCGCGGTCCATGGCGTAGAACTGATCGCCCACCTCGCGGCAAAAATCAACATACTGCTCGACGAGGAGGATGGTGAGCCCGGACTCGGATTTCAGGCGTTTGATCGTGTCGCCGATCTCGTCGATGATGGAGGGCTGGATGCCCTCAGTGGGTTCGTCGAGGATGAGCAGCTTTGGCTGGGTGAGCAGGGCCCGGGCGATGGCGAGCTGCTGCTGCTGTCCTCCGGAGAGCACGCCACCCTTGCGGGCGAGCATGGACTTGAGCACCGGGAAGAGCGTGTAGACCCGTTCCAGCGCCGCAGCGTCGGAGGCGCGGCCGCGCCGGTGGACGACGAGCCCTATCTGGAGGTTTTCCTCCACCGTGAGGTGAGGGAAGATGTCTCGCCCCTGGGGCACGTAGCCGATGCCGCGCAGCGCGCGCTGGTCGGTGCGGAGACCGTCGAGCGGTTCGCCCGCGAGGGTGATGCTGCCGTCGCGCAGGGGAAGCAGCCCCATGATGGTGCGCAGGGTGGTCGTCTTTCCGACGCCGTTGCGTCCCATGAGGCAGACAACCTGGCCGGCGGGCGCCTCGAGGTCGAAGCCGCGCAGGATGCGGGAGCCGCCGATGTCGGCCTGAATTCCGGTGAGTGAAAGCATGGCGATCGACTCCTATTTGCCGCGACCGAGGTACACCTCGCGCACCCGGGGATGTTTCTGCACGAAATCGAAAGTGCCCTCGCACAAGACGCTGCCCTGGTGCAGCACGGTGACGGTCCCGTCGCGTGCGATCTGCTTCACGAAGGTCATGTCGTGCTCCACGACCACGATCGTGTGCTTTCCCGCGAGACTGATCAGCAGTTCCCCCGTGCGCGCCGTTTCCTCGTCGGTCATTCCGGCCGCTGGCTCGTCGACGAGCAGCACCTCGGGTTCCTGGGCGAGCAGCATGCCGATCTCGAGCCACTGCTTTTCGCCGTGCGCGAGCTGTCCGGCGAGCCAGTGGCGCTTTTCCGAGAGTCGAATGAGTTCCAGCAGCTCGTCGATGCGCGTGCGCTGGGCGGGCGTGATCCGACTGAACAGCGTCGCGAAGACGCCGCGGGGGCCCTTAAGCGAAAGGAGGATGTTTTCCCAGACGGTGTGGTCCGTGTAAACCGAGGGCGTCTGGAACTTCCGGCCTATGCCCAGCCGGTTGATCTGATGCTCGTTCAGGGAGGTCAGGTCGATGTCCTGGCCGAAGATGATCGAGCCGGAATCCGGCTTCGCCCGACCCGTGAGCAGGTCGAAGAAGGTGGACTTCCCGGCTCCGTTGGGGCCGATGACCGTGCGCAGCTCCCCCTTGAACAGATAGAACGTCAGGTTCGAGATGGCCTTGAAACCATCGTAGGTCTTGGTGACGTCCTCGACGTTGAGAATCGGATGGCTCATGTGCGGTCGGGTTCGGGGGCGGGTTTGGCCTCGGGCGACTCCGCGCCGGCCACCGGCTCGATCGCCCGCGTGCGGCGGTACTTTCGGACGAGTTCGCCGATGCGCGTCGGCAGGCTCACGATGCCGCCGGGAAGGAAGAGCACGACCAGGATGAACATGCCACCGAGGATGAAGAGCCACAGGTCGGGAAATGCGCGGGTGGCCCAGCTCTTGATCGCGTTGACGACGATGGCCCCGATGATCGGTCCGATCAGCGTCCCGCGTCCGCCCACCGCCACCCAGACGATGACCTCCAGCGACTTGTCGGTCGCCATTTCGCTCGGGTTGATGATGCCCACCTGTGGCACATAGAGGGCGCCGGCGAGACCGGCGATCACCGCGCACACGACGAACACGAACAGCTTGAAGTTGGGAGTCGAATACCCGGAAAACAGCACGCGGTTCTCGCTGTCGCGGATCGCGCGCTGGACCTTGCCGAACTTCGACGACGTGAGCCAGCGGCAGAATCCGTAGGTTGCGAACAGAAGCACGCCGGTCAGGAGGTACAGCACCCGCTGCGTGGCCGCGTTGCGCAGGTCGTAGCCGAGCACGAACTTGAAGTCGGTCAGCCCGTTGTTTCCGCCGAACGTGAAGTCGTTTCGGAAAAACATCAGGCAGGCCGCGTAGGTGAGCGC
>JAJXYI010000329.1 GCA_021780625.1 bacterium
CTTCGGTCCTCTTCCTGCGATTGTTCGCCATGGCGGCTCCTTTCTCTCCAATTCCCAGTCTCCTCGACTGGGGGAGCCGCCGCTTTTCAAATCTCAACTACGCTGGGGACAACCCCCGCAATGTCGGCATCCCAGTTGAGGAGCGTCCCGGCCCTCCCCGTGGGATCGAGTTTGTGCTGGACGGGCCCGACCGCCGACGTTACGCACTCGAGTACGTCGCGCAGGAAGTACTCGTCGTGCGAGAGCACGATCACCTGTGCGGTCCGGTCGTGGAGTTGCTGGACCAGTTCGCAGGTTCGCCCGCGACGGTTCCGATCGAGGCTAATGAAGGGGTCGTCGAGCACGACCACGCACTCCGCACGATCCGGCCGCTCGAACATCATGGCGGCGAAGACTGCCAGCGCGAGCGTGTTCCGGTCGCCCTCGCTCAACACCGTGTCGAATGACGGCCCCCTCCCGCCTGTTGCCGATGCCTTCACCGTGCCGCCTGCCTCCAGTGCGAGGACATAATCCGCGGTGATACGCGCTCCGGTGGGCTTGCCGGTCAGCCCCGTGATGCGGAAGGTCGCACCAAAACTCTCCAGGAGCGTGTTGATCGCCCCTGCGAACTTCGCGGATTGCTGGCCTGCGCTCTGGTTGAGCGCCGCTTCCGCAGCCGCGATTTTCGCCTCGGCGTCGGTCTTCTGCTTGCGCCAGGTCTTCAGGTCGTCGAGATCCTGTGCGACGTCTGGCTTGCCGCGAAGCAGGGCAAGCTCCGCGTTCCTGATGGCCTCAGCCAGCTTCGCCGTCGTCGCTGATTCGTTCGCTCGCTCCGCCTGCGCCTTCTGCTGGCACGTTGCGACCCACGACCCGTAGGAGGTGACCGTCGCGACGAACGCTGCGGATCGCGGCTCTTGCTCGTCGACCCGCGGATCCGTGCCAAGAGGCTTCAGCGGGCTGGCCTTCTTCTCCTCAAGGAGCCCGGCGAGCGTGGTCGCAAGTGCGACGACGTCATCCCCCAGCCGCTCCACACTGGGCTGGGCTGGCAGGGCAGCGTACTTCGCCCATTCCGACGCGGCCAGCCCATTTGCGCGCTCAACGGCGCGGAGCTTCCCCGCCCACGCCTGGAGGTCGCCGAGGCGCGCCAGTCCCTTGTCGATGCTGCCAAGCAACTCACTGTACGCCGCGTCGAAGAACTTCGGAAAGAGCGCAGCAACTTTGGATCCGGCGAGAGCCTGACCGCAGTACGGGCATCCATCGCCATGTTCCGCGTAGCGTACGCCTGCAGCCAGCCACTGTTCGCCTGAGTCGTCGAGGTGCGCTACGATGTGCGAACGGACCGCCGCCGCCGCATCCTTCGCAAGGGCCTCCACGGATTGGTTGAGCAGCGCGCGGAGCGCCGTGAAGTTGACCGGTTTGTACTCCGGCACTGCCGTGAAGCCGGCCACTTCAGCGAGGCCTTTACCAGCGCGGCGCTGTGCAAGGCGTGCCTTGTCGCGCTCCAGTTCCGCCGGTGCGACGGCGAGCGGCGCTGCGCCTTCCAGGGCGGCAAGGCCTAGGCCGAGGTGGCTCACTCGCGCGGCGAGGCGCTCCTCGATCTCCTTGACCTTCTTGCTCGCAGCCCGACCCTCGGCGATCGCGGCCTCCTGCTGCGCCTTGGCCGCTACAGCGGCGCTGCCGATCGCGAGCTCATACAGCTTCCCGCGTTGGTCAGGGCCGATGTCTCGGCCCAGGTAAACGTTCTGGTGGACAAACTCGCGATCGAAGACCTGCAGCTTCGGATAGCACCCGCTCCATCCCGCGCCGTCGAACGTGATGTTCCCGGCGCTCGTCAGCAGATCGACGGTCTGGAGCCCTGTCGCACCCAAGGTCTTGCGCGCAGAGACCTGCTGCGGGTCGCCCGCAGAGGCGGCCCGGAGCACGGCCGCCAGGGTGCTCTTGCCCGATCCGTTGTCGCCGACGATGACGACCAGCTTGCCGAACTGCGGCCCCTTGGCCGCCAGATTCCGAATGCGGCCAGTGTTCTTAACGGAGATGATCTTGTGAAGCACGCGAGATCTCGTCTACCTGTTCGCGCGCAGCGCCAGTCCTGTAGGCCTTCCGCTCGTTCAAGAGCCGCACGCAGGGTGGCCGGATCCTCTCGCGAAGCATCGCAAGACGTCAAGGGCGAGGTAGTGGATGTTTCTCTGGATGAAGTCTGAGTGTGTGCTTTCCTCTGGGAGCCGCGGCGGGTAGAGTCCCGGCGTATGGCGGGCGGGGACAAGAAGAAACTCACGGCCGAAGAACGCGCCGCGCTCGAAGCGCGCGACCGCCGGCTGCAGCGCGGGCTCATCGCCAACGACCGGACGCTCACCAAGGAAGCCTTCGAGGTCATCCGCCTCTACCTCGCGAAGCTGGCGAAGAAGAAGGCGCAGTGGATGCTGCGCGCGGGGGTGTGGGAGGACGTCTGCCAGAACGTCTACGGGGTGATCCTGCGCTGGCAGGCGGAGGGTGGGGGGAACCTGCGGGAGGACGAGTCGCTCTGGTTCCTCACGCTGCGGGTGGTGAAGCAGGTCTCGAAGAGCTTCGCGAAGGACGTCCGCTGGGCCCGGCTGGCGTTCGCGCTGGACGAGCCGCCGGCCACGGTGAAGGAGCAGGCGGCGGTGGAGGACGCGCTGTCGCGCACGTCGCTGGCGGAGCGGCGCCGCTCGAAGCCCGAGAAGGAGGCCGCGAACCGGGAGTTGGTGGAGTGGATCGGCTGGGCGGTGGTGGAGAAGCTCTCGGACGACGACCGGCGGGTGCTGGAGGGGCTGCAGGAGGTGGCGGAAGGGAACGCGGACA
>JAJXYI010000114.1 GCA_021780625.1 bacterium
GCTCATGTCGAGATTCCTGCCGTGCATGCGGAGGCCCCCCGGCCAGACGTCGGTGCCGACGTCGCGCTGCTGGGAGTCGAACGAAAGGATGCAGTTGATTGCGCCGGGCTTGCTTGCGGTGAAGCGCATCACGATGGCCTGGTCCGGGTAACTCGCGAAGTACTCGCGGGTGTAGTGGACGCCGTCGGCGTCGTAGGAGACCGTCGCGAGGGCCCGGTCGAGGTCCAGCTGGCGACGGTAGCCTGAAACGGTCCCCTGATCGGGGAACTCGGCCCTGATGTCGCCAAGAGTCTGATACGGCAGCTCGCCGAGCGGGTTGCCCATCATCGTCTCTGAGCAGAGATCCTGGGCCTCCTTGTAGTGTCCGGTGAATACGAGCTTCCTGATCTCCGGCAGCGCGGCGCGACTCTTGGGGTTCGCGGCGTTGTACGGGCCGCCCGCCCAGAGCGTGGATTCGTTGAGCTCGAGGCACTCGGTGGAAATCCCGCCGGTGACGAGCGCTCCGAGCCGGCCGTTTCCGATGGGGAGGGCCTCGGTGATCGCCTCGTGGGCGGGTTCACGATACCACAGGACGGGATCGGAGGACGCGGCCGCGCATGCGGAGGCGAGCGTGCACAGGGCGGCGAGGAGCAGCAGGGGACGGGGCAGGTGCATGGTGAGGAACGATGGCCCGCGGGGACCGCAGGGGGCGGGTGCGAGCGGACGCGATCGAAGTCAGCAGGCTATGACCGCCCGGAGCCGCGTGGAAAGGCGGATCTCGTCGTCTCGTCAACCGGCGCGGCCGCAAGCCGGGCCTCGGCGTTTCAGCGTCGTACGGGTACGCCGTGCGAAGACAGGTAGGACTTCACGTCGGGCACGGTGAAGGTGCCGAAATGGAAGAGCGAGGCGGCGAGCACGGCGCTCGCGTGGCCGGAGTCGAGGACCTCCGCGAAATGCTCCATCTTTCCCGCGCCGCCGCTGGCGATCACGGGCACGCCAACGGCGTCGCTGACGCGCCGGGTGAGCTCGAGGTCGTAGCCCGCCTGGGTGCCGTCGCGGTCCATGCTGGTCAGCAGGATCTCACCTGCACCCAATCTCACGCCGCGGATCGCCCACTGGATCGCGTCGAGCTCGGTGGGGTTGCGGCCGCCGTGGGTGTAAACGCGCCAGCGCGGTTCCGGGCCCGGATCGCGTTTCGCGTCGATGGCGAGCACGATGCACTGCGCGCCGAATCGGTCGGAGGCTGCCTGGATGAGGGCGGGGTCCTTGATGGCCGCGGTGTTGAGAGAAACCTTGTCCGCTCCGGACCGGAGCATCGCCTCGATGTCGGCCACGGTGCGAAGTCCGCCGCCGACGGTCAGGGGCATGAAACACTGCTCGGCGGTCGCGGCGACGACATCGTGCATGATCCGCCGGCCATCGCTCGAGGCGGTGATGTCGAGGAACACCAGTTCGTCGGCCCCCTGGGCGTCGTAGGCCTTCGCGCATTCGACGGGGTCGCCGGCGTCGCGGAGCTCCTGGAATTTGACGCCCTTGACGACGCGACCGTTAGTGACGTCGAGACAGGGAATGATTCGGCGTGAGAGCATCGGCTGGAGTTGAGCGTTGCGGGGACCGGTCGCGCGCGGATGGGCGCCGGCCCCTGGCACACGGCTCAGGTTTCCGCGTGAGCGATGTCGGGATCGAAACTGACGATCAGGCGGTACGTATTGCCGGGCCGCATGATCAATGGATGATCGCGGACCAGGTACTGCAGGTAGTGGATCTTGCCGTAGTTGGTGCGGTAATTCGGATCGTTGCTCACGACCTCGGTGTCGAGCCAGGTGGCCTGGAAGTCGTCCTTGATCACGTTGCAGCGATGCCCCTGCTGGCCGAGCATGAGGGAGCCGGCCACATGATACTTCGAATGAGGCGCAGCGATCGCGAGCACGTAGCGGAACTTGTCGAGCGTGACCTGCTGTTTGACTGTGTAGGCGAACTCAGCCTGGATCTTGGAACCGGTGAACGTCCACTGGACCTTGGCGGAACCGAGGCCGCGGACCTGCTCCTCCTTGATATTGACGAGCTCGGGCTGGTCGTATCGGAAGAAAAAGCTATTGCGAAGGCCGAGGCCGGTGACGCAGTTCTTTCCGTAGAAGGCCGGGACCGTGACGTTGTCGCCGAACGTCAGTTCGGGGATCATCACGGGCACATAAATGTTGTTGGGCCAATCGAAGATTCCCGGACAGTGCGGGAAGGTGAGGGCGTCGGCGTAGGCCTTGGTGCCGCAGGAAACGAGCGGGATCTGGAATTGAAGGCCGCTGTCGGTGTCGCGGAAGAGGAACAGGCCCTGCTCCTTGCGGTTCGACTTGTCGAAGATGACGAATCGGCCGGTTGCGCGGGGCGGGTCGAGGCGCGGCGTGCCCGTGGGCATCTGGACGGCCTTGGCGAGGCGGGACCACTGGCACAGGTAGCGGGCCGCATCGAAGTTGGCCATGCGGGTCGTGTGCTTCGGATAAGCCGTGCGCTCGCCGTCGCGAACGTCCACGCAACCGTGCTCCTGGTCGAGGTAGGTCTGGTAAAAGAAGAAGAACAGGCGGCGCAGGATGTCGAAGTACTTGGGCTTCTGGTCGTCAGGGATCCAGTTGTCCCGCAGCCCCTGGAGGATGAGGCTGATGCAGTGCATCTGGCCGTACACGCCGGCCGCGCGGCCGAAGCTCCAGCCCAGGCCGTCGTTGCGCACGAGGTCGGGCATCATCTTGATGTACTTTTCCGCGTAGGTGCGGAGGGTCGGCAGCTTGCGGTCGCGGACCCCGCTGTTCGCATGGAGCTGGAGGGCG
>JAJXYI010000046.1 GCA_021780625.1 bacterium
CCAGGTGAGCGGGCCGACCTCGCACATGTCCAGCGCGCTCTCGGCTGCGCTGACCGCCGAGCTTCCGAAGTACCAACCTCCGCCGAAGGTAAAGCCCAAGACCCTGAAACCCGTCCAGGCGGACGAGGAGGATCCCGGTCTCGAGGAGGCGGACGCCGACGGCTCCAGCGAACTCGCGGCGGACCAGCCGAAGAACAAGATCATCCGCCTGCCGAAGTACGTCGTCGAGGGCGACCGGCCCCCGGTGTTCCGCGAGAGCGACATCTACACCAAGAAGGGTCTGGCGATGCTCGCGATGGACCGGTACCTATCCAGCTTCGACCGCAACGTGCTGAACCGTTTCACGATCCCCTTCTTCGGGATATCCGCCGCGGACCGCGCGACGCAGATGTACTACGAGGATCAGCGACTGAAGGACATGGCGGACGTCAAGACCCAGGCCGCCAACGCAGCTGCCGCAGGTGAGTCGGCCGAGTCCAAGTACCTGCTCAAGGAGAGCAACCGCACCTTCATCCGCTCGGGCGGGATGGACTGGACCTCGCTGGACAACTCGTCCGGTCCTTGAGGCGCGTCAGGGCGCGGCATCCTTCGCGCGTCCCCGCGGATGGAAGCGACCGTGAAGTTCGGCCAGGCGGCCGCGATCCACCGCCGTGTAGAGCTGCGTGGTCGACAGGTTCGCATGGCCCAGCATCTCCTGGATCGCCCGCAGGTCGGCCCCTCCCCCCAGCAGGTGCGTGGCAAAGGAATGCCTGAGCAAATGGGGTTTCACCGGCTTGCGGATGCCCGCGCGCTTCGCCTGGGTCTTCACCATCAGCCAGAGCGAGACACGCGACAGCGCCCCGCCGCGCTCGCTGAGGAAGAGCTGGCTGCCGGTGCGCGGCTTCACGAATGCAGGCCGTGCCGAGACCAGGTAGTGCCGGAGTGCGTCGCAGGCCTTTGAGCCAACCGGCACCAGGCGCTCCTTCGAACCCTTTCCAAAGACCCGCACGAATCCGTTGTCGAGATCCACCTGCTGGAGCGTCAGACCCGCCAGCTCGGAGATGCGCAGGCCGCTCGCGTAAAGCAGCTCGAGGATCGCGCGGTCGCGGATATCGTAGGGGTCCGCCCCCGACGGCGCGGCCAGAAGCCGGTTCACCTCGTCGGGAGTCAGCGAGCCGGGCACGCGGCGCGCGAGCTTTGGGCCGCTGAGCAGCTCCGTGAACTCGTCGTCGCGGTGTCCTTCTCGAACCAGGTGTTTCGCCAGGCCGCGCAGGGCCGCCAGCTTCCGGGCAAGGCTCGTGACCGTGTACTCCTCGCCGCTCAGGCATTGGATCCATTCCGCAATCGAGGCGCCGCGGACCGAGCGCCAGTCGCTCGCGCCGCGCTTCGACAGGAAGGCGGCGCATTGGTCGAGATCGGACTGGTAGCCAGAACGCGTGTGTTCGGACAACCCGCGTTCGAGCGAGAGAAAGGCGATGTATTCGTCGATGTCGCCCGCGAACGCACCCGGGGCGCCGCTCGTCCGTTCCCGGTTCGCCCTCCTCATCGAGGTGTCTCCACCCGCGCAGGCCGCTCGCTGCGCTCAGCGGCGGCGGAAGCCCGCACGGGGACCGCCAAAGGCCGGATTCGCCGACGGCTCCTTCATGCGGTACGTGATCCGCGCCTTCTCGAGATCGTACGGGCTCATCTCCATTTTGACCGTATCGCCCGCCGCGATCTTGATGAAATTCTTCCGCAGCTTGCCCGAGATGTGCGCGAGCACCGTGTGCCCGTTTGAGTTGACCAGCTCCACTTTGAACATCGTGCCGGGGAGCACCGCCACGATTTTGCCCTCCACTTCGATCGATTTACCGTCGGACATGGCTCACGGGACAACGGCAGGGCCGCGATTGGTTTGCTGCATAGAGTCGGATGATTCGTTCGGACTTCCCAAGGGTGCGGAGTCATGGCTCAAGTCAAGGTTTAACAGGGTGCAGCCCAACGCTCCGCCCCCTGTCGGCGCACTGATCTGGCTTTCCAATTTCACCCGAAAACCGCACAACGGAGGCGATGGACGTTTCACCGCCGCCCTGCCCCTTTCAAAAGCGATTCCCCTCGCAGCTCCTGCGCGACGACGAGTTCTTCATGAGCCTCGCCTACAACCAGGCCATCGATGCGTGGCGGCAGGACGAGGTGCCCATCGGGTGCGTCATCGAGCGCGACGGCGAGGTGATCGCGGCCGCGCACAACACCGTCGAGGGCGCTCACGATCCGACCGCCCATGCCGAGATGCTCGCGATCACGCAGGCCGCCGCGCACCTGGGCGACTGGCGGCTCACCGGCTGCACCGTGTACGTCACCAAGGAGCCCTGCCCCATGTGCTCGGGCGCCATGCTGATGTCCCGGGTGAAGCGCGTGTGCTACGCCGTCCCCGACCCGAAGATGGGCTGCCTCGGCGGGGCCACGAATCTCAACGATCTTCCGCGCGTCAACCACCGGACCGACCTGCAGATCGGCGGAGTGCTTGAGACGGAGTGCCGCGAGATGCTGCAGGCCTTTTTCCAGCTCAAACGCGCCGCCGCGGACGCGGAAACCGATCAGCCGGTTTGACCTTCTCCGGCGACTGATACATCTGTTGGGTGAGAATAGAACCTATCGATCACATATCACTATGGCCTATACACTTCCTCCTCTGCCCTACGC
Organism: bacterium; assembly: GCA_021780625.1. Next base: position 2,662 of record JAJXYI010000046.1, read on the forward strand.
CTACAATGCCCTCGAGCCGCACATCGACGCGCGGACGATGGAAATCCATTACACGAAGCATCACCAGGCCTATATCAACAATGCCAATACGCTCCTGAAGGACCTGCCCGCCCTCGCCGACAGGGA
>JAJXYI010000127.1 GCA_021780625.1 bacterium
GGGCTTGATTTCTATGACCGCCTGGTGGACTCGCTGCTCGACGCGGGCATCGTGCCTTGGGTGACGTTGTTCCACTGGGACACGCCGCTCGCCCTGCACCGGCGTGGCGGGTGGATGAACCGCGACATGGTCGACTGGTTCGCGGACTACACCGACGTCGTGGCGCGCCGCCTGGGCGACCGGGTCGGGCACTGGATGACGCTCAACGAGCCGCAGTGCTTCATCGCCTTCGGCCTGGGCGACGGCGTCCATGCGCCGGGCGACAAGACCTCGAACGCCAACGTGCTAGCGGCCTGGCACAACGCGCTGCTGGCGCATGGGCGCGGGGTGCAGGTCCTGCGCGCCCGCTGCACGAAACCGCCGCGGATCGGCTTTGCCCCGACCGCGAGCCAGCGCATCCCCGCCTCGCACTCGCCCGAGGACGTCGAGGCCGCGCGACGCGCCCATTTCGAGGGCGTGGCGCAGCACGGGCTGTGGACGCCGTCGATGAGCATGGACCCGGTTTACCTCGGTCGGTACCCGGAGCAGGGATACCAGGTGTACGGCGCGGACATGCCAAGGGTGCGCGACGGCGACATGGAGCTGATCTCGCAGCCCCTGGATTTCATCGGCCTGAACTGCTACACGGGCTCGGTCGTTCGGGCGCTGCCCGGCGGCGGATCCGAGACGCTGAAACATCCCGCCGGTCAGCCGGTGTCGATGCTGCCCTGGCTGAACCTGATGGAGGACGCCCTGTATTGGGCCGCCCGTTTCTTCCACGAGCGCTATCCGGGCAGGCCGGTCGTCATCACCGAGAACGGCTTCGCATCCACGGATTGGGTGGCGCTTGACGGCGGCGTGCACGACCCCGCGCGCATCGACTACACGGCGCGCTACCTGCGGGGCCTGCGCCGCGCCTCGGCGGAGGGCGTGCCGGTGGCCGGGTATTTTCACTGGTCGCTCCTGGACAACTTCGAGTGGGCCGAGGGATACCGCGCCCGCTTCGGCCTGGTCCACATCGACTACGCCACGCAGCGGCGCACCCCGAAGGACTCAGCGCGCTGGTACGCGGAGGTGATCCGGACCAACGGCGGTTGCCTGCCGCAATAAGCGGCTGGGGCGTCGCGCAATCGTCAATTTTCCAGGCTCGCCTCCCCCGCGGGTCTCTGTTCATTCCGCGTTTCGGCACGCGCCACCCACGCCATGAACATCCTGATGATCACGTCCGAGTGCGTCCCGTACGCGAAGACCGGCGGGCTCGCCGACGTGGTCGGCGCACTCCCCCGTTCGCTCGCGCAGCTCGGCCACGCGCCGATCGTGGTCATGCCGCTCTACGCATCGATCGATCGGAAGCGTCACGGCATCCGGCCGGTGCTCGCCTCGATGGGCGTGTGGATGGGCAACTGCCAGGAGTGGTGTTCGGTCCATCAGGCCGACCTGGGCGGGGTGCCGGTGTATTTCATCGAGTTCAACAAGTATTTCGATCGCTGGGGCCTGTACCACGACGCGGAGTTTCGCGACTACGCGGACAACCCGCTGCGCTACGCCTTCCTCACCCGGGCCGCGCTGCAGCTGTGCGTGGACCTCGGCTTCAAGCCCGACATCGTGCACGCCCACGACTGGCAGACGGCGCTCGCCGCCGCCTACCTGAAGGTCTGGCACTGGAACCATCCCCTGCTCGGGGGCGCGGCCAGCGTGCTGACGATCCACAACCTGGCCTACCAGGGAATATATCCGGCATCCCACTACGACTACCTCGGGCTCGGCTGGAACAACTTCAACTCCGGCATGCTGGAGTCGTTCGGCGCGGTCAATTTCCTGAAGGGCGGGATCGTGTTCTCCGACGTGGTGAACACCGTGAGCCCGACCTACGCACGGGAGACGCTGACGCCCGAAGGCGGCTGCGGTCTGGCCCCTTACCTGGAGTCCAAGGGCCGGCGGTACCGAGGAATCCTGAACGGCGCGGACGACGGCTCGTGGAGCCCCGCCGCCGACCCGCGCATCCCCGCGCGTTACGACGCCTCCGACCTTTCCGGGAAGGCCCGCTGCAAGGAGGAGCTGCAACGGCGGCTCGGCCTCGAGGTCGACCCCGGCATCCCCATCGTGGGCGTCGTCAGCCGGCTCGTCTCGCAGAAGGGCCTCGACCTGCTCGCCACCGCCTGCGAGGGCATCCTGCGCGAGATGCGCGTGCAGTTCGCGGTGCTCGGTTCGGGCGAAAAATCGCTCGAACACTATTTCGGCAGCCTCCCGGGCCGCTACCCCGGGCGCTTCGGCAGCCACATGGGCTACAACGAGGAACTCGCCCGCTGGATCACCGCGGGATCCGATTTCTTCCTGATGCCCTCGCGCTACGAGCCCTGCGGGCTCAACCAGATCTACGCCCTGCGCTACGGCACGCTTCCGATCGTCCGCGCGACGGGCGGACTCGACGACACGATCGAGAACTACGACGAGGCGTCGGGCCGCGGCACCGGCTTCAAGTTCTGGGAATCCAGCGCCCACGCGCTTTACTACACCGTGGGTTGGGCCGTGAGCACCTATTACGACCGCCCCGCGCACAAGGACGCGATGGTCCGCGAGGCGATGTCGCGCAACTTTTCCTGGGACCTGAGCGCCTCCCGCTACGTCGAGCTCTACGACGAGGCCGTCCGCGCGCGCGGCTGAGCCGCGCCTAGGCGTAGAGCTTGTCGTTGATCTCCGAAAACTGGATACGGGTCTGGTCTAGCAGCTGCTTCGTGAACTCCGCCGTGATGCCGTGGTCGGTCACGAAACGGGTCGATTCCGGGCTGCGCGACTCGTGTTCC
>JAJXYI010000515.1 GCA_021780625.1 bacterium
GTTCTGGGCATCGAGCTTTTCCGAGACGGCCAGGCCGGCTGCGTCGTCCGAAGGATTCACGATCTTCGAACCGGAGCTGAGGCGATTCAGCGACTTGCCGAGCATTTGCTGGGAATCGCTGAGACTGCGGGCGGCCAGGATGGCCTCCATGTTGGTGTTGATGACGCTCATGGCGGGAATTTCGGGTTGATATCCGGGTTCAGCTGGAGGGCGGCCAGGCACCGTGAACGGGGTGGCGGCCCATGGGGTTGGAAAGGGGAATCAGGGAGCGGGCGGCGACGGTGGCGCGGGCGGCTTCGAGAGCTTGGGAAGCGCGACCTTCGGCAGCGCGCCGGGCGTGGCCGCGGCGGGCTTGAGGGCGGCGGACTTGTTGGACGCCGCGATGTCGGTCAGCACCTCCTTGCGCACGATCGGGATCTCGCGGGGCGCCTCGATGCCCACCTTCACGGTGTCGCCATCGATGCGGGTGATGCGGATCTCGATGTTGCCGCCGATGATGATCGCCTCGTTGACTTTGCGGGTGAGGACGAGCATGGCGGCTTAGCTGTTTGCAGTTTCAGCCACGACGAGCGGATGACGCGCGCTGTAGCGGGAGTGATTGGCGAGCACCACCTGGCGGGCCAGACCGGTGCGCCGGTTGATGACGATCGGTCCGACCAGATTCACGGTGGCGGACACGGGTTCGCCGTGGTGAACCGCCACGATGCTGAGCACAAGCGCATCGGCCGGATCGACCAGGCCGATCGCCGCCGCATCCTCGTCGAAGAGCTCCGGCTCATACTCGGGCACAATGCCGATCGGTTCGATCACGACAAAATGCATGATCTCCGGGCCGAGCAGGCGCAGCCAGCGGAACGGGAGTTGGTCGGGCTGATAGAGAAGCTCGAAAGACGTGTGCTCGGGGAATCCAAGCAGTCCCTTCGGCAACTTCACGACGTGGCCCGAGGACGCGTCGGAACTTGAGACTTCGGAGCTAACTTTCATGCGTGCAGAGACGGATTGAAGGTCGAAGGCGGATTGGGTGAAGAGGTCGGATGCTCTAAAGCTTTGGGCATGCCTCAGGCACAAGATGAAACGTTAAAATCTATTCATCAATAGTTTCAGTGATTCTTTATTCTGATCTCCACACGACGCATGCCAGGGCATTTCCAGCGCGGGAAAGAATTGCCGAGGGGCCTGCGCGTGTGTGCGTGCGGAATGCGCGACGAACGGCAAGGCGTGCATGCGGTGCGCGAGGCCACCCTCCCCTTGCCGAAGCCGGGTGGCGGAACGGACCGGCGGTCAGACCGGCTGCAAGCGCGTCACGAGACCGGGATGTAATCCATGAGCGACGTCCGCATGATCAGCGACGTCGACTGGAGCGCGGCCTGATAGGACTGGTTCGTCTGGGAGAGCTGGGTGATCGCCTCGGGCATGTTCACCTCGGCCTCGCTCGACACGAGCTTGTCGATATTGTTTGCGCGATCGGTATTCTGCGTCTGGGCGACCTGGATGCGCGTTTGCACGGCTCCGGCGTCGCTAATCGCGCTGACGAGCATGTCCTCTGAGCTCGTCAGGCTGGAGCGGAGGCTCTGCACGGTGGTGGTGTCGCCGGCCTGGAGCGCATTGCGCAGCGAAACGAGGGTATTGATGAAGGTGCCGATTCCCTGGTTGGTCGTATTGTCGGTGCCAGGTGCGATATTCGAAGAGGACGAGATGGGAACCGTGACCACGTTGGCGGGATTCGTCTCACCCTGGTACGTGACGCCGGTCACATTTCCGGAGGCGTCGCGCGTTGCGGAAAATGCGGGCGTGGAGACGGCGGTGCCGGAGAACAGGGAGTTATTCTGGAACGTGGAGTTTCCGAGCTGGATGAGCTGCTCGATCTCCTGGTTCACCTCGGATGCATAGGCCTGGTTGGAGCCCGCGGTGCCGGTACTCGTACCGAGGGTGGCGATCTCACCGGCGCGATCGGAGATGGACTTGATGCTGTTGAGAGCGGAGTACGTCGCGTTGGAGAGATCCAGCGCGTAGTTCATGTTGGAATTGTACTGCGACAGCTGCCGGCTCTCGTTGTCGAGGGTCAGGACACGGCCCATCGACGCAGGGTCATCCTCGGGATTGAAGATACGCTGGCCCGTGGACACCTGGGACTGCAGCTTCGATTGCAGGACGCTCAGGTCGGAGATCCGGCTGAGCATCAGCTCGTTGTTGCTGTTGGTAGGTACACGCATGGCGGATGTGGCGTTACAGGACGAAGGATCGGCGTGCGGCGGCGGAGCGTGGGTTCAGCGAAGGGGCGGTCACTTGCCGAGGTTGACGACGGTATCGAGCAGCGAATTGAGCGTGCTGATCATTCGGGACGAGGCCTGGTAGGCGCGCTGGTATTTCATCAGGTCGGTCATCTCCTCGTCGAGCGACACCCCGCTGACGGCGTCGCGCTGGGACGTCACCATGCTCTGGATACTCTGCTGGTCCGTGAGCTGGGAGTTGACGCCCGAGAGCGTCTGGCCAAAGCCGGTGACGGTGTTGTTGACGTACTGGCTGAAGGTGCCGTCGATCGAGTCGCCGCCCGCGGTGCTGAACGTGTGGTTTGCGAGGTTGGCGATACCCAGGGCGATCGAATTGTCTCCCGCGCTTCCGGTGCCCGCGATGAGGTTTGCGGCGGTGACGGAAGGGTTGACCTGGATGGTCGCGGCCGTGGTGCCGGTGGGGGTGAAGAACGAATTGGTGCCGGACGGATCGTAGATGGAATTGACGGACGTGACCAACTGCTTGGCCATGTTGTCGAGGTTGGTCCGG
>JAJXYI010000296.1 GCA_021780625.1 bacterium
ATGGCCCCGTTCTTCCGCGATAGTATCTCGCCAATTTCCAGTTTCCTTTGCGGAGGGACCGGTCATGGCGAGAGGACAGCGGGGTCGAACCAAGGAGCAGCATTGGCGGCGGCACGTGGCGGCGTGGCGGCGCAGCGGTCAAAGCGTTCGCGCGTATTGTGCGTCCGAGGGGATATCAGAGCCGTCGTTTTACTCATGGCGTCGGGTGCTCGCGGAGCGCGGTCCGCGCCCTGCCGCGAAGTCCGCGCGCGTCGGGGATGCGAGGGCGACGCGGGAAAGGAGCACTGCGGATGCAACGGTCGTTTCACCGTTCGTGCCGGTGCGGCTTGTCGATGACGCAACGTCGGCGTCGGCCGTGGAGGTCGTGCTGCGCGGCGGACGCGTGGTGCGCGTGGCGGCAGGCTTCGTGGCCAAGACGCTGCGTGAGGTGGTGGCCGCGCTGGAGGACCTGCCATGCTGAGCCTGCCGCCCTCCGTGCGCATCTTCATGTCGCGCGAACCGGTCGATATGCGGAAGGGCTTCGATTCGCTGGCCCAGCTCGTCCGCAGCCACCTGGCCGGCGATCCACTTTCAGGCCATCTTTTCGTGTTTCGTTCGAAACGCGGCGACCGCCTCAAGCTGCTCTACTGGGACAGCGGTGGGCTGGCAATTTGGTACAAGCGTCTTGAAGTCGGCGTCTTCTCGATACCCACCGTGGGGACGAGCATCGGCGAGCACGGTCTGGAGATCAAGGCCGGCGACTTCGCCTTGCTTCTGGAAGGCATCGACCTGTCGAACGCGAAGCGGCAGAAACGTTATCAACGTCCCGAGGCGGCGCCCGCCTGAGTGACATTGTCACTTTTCTGAAGATTGCTATTTCCTGGAATGAAACGGCGTCCGTGTTCGTCTGATAGAGGATGAGTACGGACGCCTCCCACCTCTCGACTCCTGCCACCGACCAGACGGGTGCGGTTGTCGTTGCCGTCAATCAAGAGCCCGTGGGCAGCGGCATTCGCCTGCCGGTCGAGCAAATTTCCCTCGAAGAGTTGGCGCGGCGGCAGGCGGACGCCACAACGCCTCCGTTGCCGGGCAACGTCGATGTGCTGCAGGCGATGATCACGGAACTGCGTCAGGCCCTCGATGGCCAGAGGCAGCGGGTGGCCGAGTTGGAGCAGGCCATGGATGCCCTGCTTCGCCGGCTGCAGCGCACGCCCCGCGACGCCTGGCCGGCGGACCAGATGGCGTTGTTCCCGGAAGCGCAGGCGGACGAGCCGGAGCCGATGCCGACGGAGCCAAACCTGGCGCCGACCGAGGCCGCAGAGCCAGGTCCGTCAAAGACAAACAAGAAGAAGGGGCATGGCCGGCGCTCGCTGGAAGAACTGCTCAAGTCGCTGCCGTTGCAGCGCCGCGAGCATCCGCTCACCGAGGCGGAACGCACCTGCCCCTGCTGCGGCCGGCCGCGGCGGAAGATCGGCGAGCAAACGAGTCAGCAACTCGAATACATCCCCGCCAGGCTCGTGTGCGTGCAGCACGCCCAGTTCACCTACTCCTGCCCGCACTGCCCCGAGCACATCGTCACCGCGCCCAAGCCGCCGCAGCCCATCGACCGCGGCCTGGCCGGTCCCGGTCTCTGTGCCCTCGTGACAGCGAACAAGTTCGATGACTATCTGCCGCTGTATCGTCAGGAACTGATCCTCACCCGCGCCGGCCTGTTCCTGGCCCGCTCGACCCTGTGCGACTGGTTGATGGCCCTCGGCACGCTCGTGCGGCCGCTCGTCGAGCGCATGAAGCACGACATCTTCCGGTCCCGTGTCGTGCAGACCGACGGCACCAGGATCGAGGTCGTGCTCGAAGGCCAGCGCGAAACGAAGACCGGCTACTTCTGGCCCTATCTCGGCGACGACACGCATCCCTATGTCGTCGTCGATTTCAGCCTCGATAAGACCAAGCAGCATCCGCAACGCTTCCTGGCCGACTACACGGGCTACGTCCAGGTCGATGCCTACTCGGCCTACGACGGCTGCTTCATTGCCAATGCGGATTCTTCTTATCCGAAAATCGAAGTCGCGTGCTGGAGCCACACCGAACGCTACTTCGAGGCGGCCCGCGACAGCGATCCGGCCCGCGCCGCCGAGGGCCTCGGCTTCATCCGCGCCCTCTTCGCCGTCGAGGCCCGGGCCAAGCGCGAACATCTCGCGGAAAGCGAGGTGCTGGCGTTACGCCAGCGCGAGGCGGTGCCGATCCTCGACGACTTCAAACCGTGGCTCGAACGCACCCGCGATCAGGTCCTGCCCAAGAGCCCGCTGGCCGATGCTCTGCGCTACGCGCTCAACCAGTGGCAAGCGCTGCGTCGCTATACCGAGGCAGGCTTCCTGTCGGCGGACAATAACGCGACCGAGCGGATCAACAAACTGATCGCTCGGGGCCGGGTGAACTGGCTGTTCGTCGGCAGCCCGCGCGGCGGCGAAACGGCGGCCCGACTGTTGAGCCTGGTCGTCACCTGCCGCCGACTGCACATGGACTCGTTCCTGTACCTGCGCGACGTGTTCACGCGCCTGCCTGGCCTGCCAGCCGATCGCCTCGATGAACTCCTGCCCGATCACTGGCTGGCATCCCATCCCGAGGCCCGCCATCCGCCCGAGCGCCAGGGCCGCGGCCACGCCGACCCGCGCCCACGCCGCCGCTCGCGCCCCTGAACCACGTCCGGCCGCGCGAAACCCCACAGCCTACCTGCACCAGTCGCCGATTCCAGACGTGATTCGTCGGACGGAGACACTTGGTCTACCAGAAAAGCCGCGATA
>JAJXYI010000667.1 GCA_021780625.1 bacterium
TCCAGCACGCCCATCAGAAGGGAATCATTCACCGCGACATCAAGCCCTCGAACATCATGGTCGCGATGGTCGACGGGAATCCGGTGCCGAAGGTCATCGATTTTGGAATCGCGAAGGCGACGGAGGCGCGCATCGGAGACAACGCGGCCGCGACCGCCTACATCCAGCTGATCGGCACGCCGGCCTACATGAGTCCGGAGCAGGCGGAGATGCGTTGGATGGATGTGGATACGCGCAGCGACATCTACAGCCTGGGGGCGCTGCTCTACGAGCTGCTCACGGGGCGCACGCCGTTCGACGCGAAGGCGCTGATGGAGGCGGGGGTCGAGGGCATGCGACGCATGCTTCGGGACCGCGAGCCGCCAAGGCCCTCGGCACGCCTGCTGGGCCTGCCGCGTCCTGAACTCGTGGAGGCGGCGGCCGAGCGTCAGACCGATCCGGGCCCGCTCATCTCGCTGCTGAAGGGCGACCTCGACTGGGTGGTGATGAAGGCGCTCGAGAAGGAGCGTCAGCGCCGCTATGAGACCGCGGACGGCCTGGCTCTCGACATCCAGAGGCACCTCGCCTTCGAGGCGGTGAGCGCGCGGCCGCCCAGCTGGGTGTATCGGCTGAGAAAATCGGTGCGCCGGAACCGGGTGGTGTATGCGGCGGGCACGGCGGTGGCGCTCGCGTTGATCGCGGGCACCTGGACTTCGACCTGGCTGCTGTTCAAGGAGCGGGAGGCGCGGCGCAGGGCCGTCGCCGCGGAGCAGCAGCAGTCGATGCTGCGACGCCAGGCGGAGGTCCGGGAACGCATCACCCAGGTCAACCTCCTCGTGAACCAGGACCGTTACGAGCAGGCGGCGCGCATCTTGTCGGGACTCACCCTGACGCGCCCGTCGGTCGAGGCGGCCGCGGCCTACCGGGCCGTGGGCGAGTGGTATGCGATCCACGATCGCTGGCAGGAGGCGGTCACCTGTTTTCGCGCGCTGCTCCAGCTCGACGCCCTGGACGGCTGGGACGTGAGCAGCCTCGATGCGCTCCGGCTCGGGCCCGCGTTGATCAACGTCGGGGACCGGGAGGGGTATGACCGCTTTCGGCATGACGTAGTCCGCTCGTACCTGGCGAACCCGCAGCCGGCGACCGACCGGGTGATCAAGATTTGCCTGCTCGCACCGCTCGACGAATCGACGCGGACTGCGCTCACGCAACTGGCGGCGTTGAGCGTCAGGCAGGTGGGGGATGCGGAGTCGAAGCAGGACGTCTTCCAGGCGGCCTGGATATCGATGTCGATTTCCGTGTGGGAATACCGCTGCGGAGACTTCGAGCAGGCCCGGCGGTGGGCGCAGCGCTGTCTCGCCTATCCGGATTCAGTCGCCCCGAGGTCGGCGGCCGCGCTCGCGGTGCTGGCCCTGAGTGATTTGAGGCTGGGGCACGCGCTCGCGGCCAGGGAGGAGCTCGCTCACGGCGATGCGATCCTCGCAAAAAAGCTTCAGGGCGGCGTGGACCGGGGTTCGCCGACGCAGGGGTTCTGGTTCGACTGGGCCTTTGCCCAGATCCTCCTCCGCGAGGCCGAGGGCCAGATCGGCCAGCACGGCAGCGGCGCCTGAGCCTGCGGACGGGCGGAGAAATTCGCCGAGCGCTGTCGGGTATGTGGCCCAAAGGGCGCATGTAGGGGTGTGGGCATCCGCCCGCCGGGTTTCATCGCCCGCGTCTCTCCTCGAAGCTCCAACCCTACAGGACCCCAACATGAACCCGAGCATGATTCCGCTCCGACTCAGGAGGATCCCGCCCAACGGCCGGCTCCGGGCCGGTCATCCGGCCCCGACCGCGGGCCGTCAGCCGGCCTCGGGACTCTCCGCCCGACTTTGGCTCATGCCACCGGTTCAGGGGACGCGTTTATCTGCGTAACCTGGGGGAAGTCACGCCCACCGCGCGCCCAGGGGGGTGCGCGGTGGGCGTGCGAATCCGGAGGGGCCGCCGGAACCAAGCCGGCCCTGCGTACAGGCACTCATGAATACACAAAAACTCTCCACTCTCGAAAAGGTCGGGTTCGGCGCCGGCGACATGGCGGTCAACGTCGTCTGGTCTTCGATGGCGCTGATCATCACGTTCTTCTACACGGACGTGTTCGGCCTGCGACCCGCGGACATCGCGCTGCTGCTGATCCTCCCGCGGCTGATCGACGCGTTTGCGGACCTCTTGATGGGAGTGGTCACCGACAGGTACACCACGCGCTGGGGGCGCTATCGTCCTTATCTGCTGATCATGGCGGTGCCCTTCGGGCTTTCTGTGATGATGGTGTTCACGACCCCGCACTTCGCCTATGCGGGCAAGCTCGCGTGGGCCTACGGCGCGTACATAGTGATGATGCTCTGCTTCACGGCGGTGACGATCCCGTACATCTCGCTGATCGGCGTGTTGACCGAGGATCCGCAGGAGCGGCTCTCGGCGAACGGCTACCGGCTATTCTTCGCGAAGGTGGCGGCGTTCATGGTGACGATCGTCGTCCCGCTGCTCGCCGCGCGCTGGGGGGCGACGCATGTGGCGCGGGGCTATCAGGTGGCGATGGGCCTGATGGCGGGCATGGCGACGCTCCTGTTCCTGTTCTGCTTCTTCACGACGACCGAGCGCGTAAAGCACACGGTGGATCCGATGCCGCTGCGGCAGCAGTTCCGGCTCCTGTTCAAGAACGACCAGTGGATGGTGCTGGGCGCGGTGTGCGTGATCGGGACGATCGGATACACGATCCGGGGGGCCGTGGCCGCGTATTATGCAAAATATTACCTCGGCGGCGGCG
>JAJXYI010000262.1 GCA_021780625.1 bacterium
GTTGAAGTCCTCAGGCCAATCCGTCTTGCTGAACTCGGGACACAGCAGCACGGCCCGGTGACGCCTGGCGACGTCGATCCACTCGTCCAGGTAGCGGCTGGCGTCACGGTTCACACCGTGCATCACGAAGAGGACGTCCGAGTCGGGGCCAGAGTCAGTCGGCCGGTAGTACCACACCGTGAGCGGGCGGCCGGCGTTGACCGCAGCCTCCTGGAACACGAAGCTCCCCTTGCCGGCGGCAAGCGGCGGCGCGGAGGGCGGGGCCAGCAAGGGAAGCGCCAGGAGAATCCACAGGCCTGTGATCATCGATCCGCCCCGCTGCCGCGCGAGATCTCGCCAACGATGGCGAGCCCGATCTGGACGCCATCGAGGAGACTCTGGACGGGAATGGACTCGTGCGGGGAATGCGCGTCCTGGGTTCCGATGCCGAGGTTGACGGTCGGCAGCCCACGTTGGTTCAGGACGTTGGCGTCGCTACCCCCGGGGTAGCCGAGCAGCTTCGCCGCGAACCCTGCCGCCGCCATGCCACTCGCGGCGGCGCGCACGACCGGGTCGTCGGGCCCCAGGCGGAACCCCTCGTACTTGTGCGTGAGCGAAATCTCCACCGAGCCGCCGGCCTCGGCAGCGCACCGCTCGAACGCCTCGCGCACGAGGCCGATCTGGCGCTCGAGCGCCATCGGGTCGGCGCTGCGGGTCTCGCCCGTGATCTCCACCGTGTCCGGGACGACGTTGATGGCCCCGCCCCCGTGGACGGACCCCACGTTCAGCATGCCGGTGTCGTCCAGGCGGCCGAGCGGCAGGCTCGCGATCGCACGTGAGGCGATCTGGACGGCGTGGACGCCCTTCTCCGGTGCAACGGCGGCATGCGCCGCCAGCCCGTGGACGACGATCCGGAAGGCGATCGCTCCCGGGGCCTCGACGACGAACTGTCCGGGTGGGGCCGAGCTGTCGAACAGGAAGCCCATGCGCGCGGCCAGGGCCCCGATGTCGAGGGCCTTCGCGCCGTGCATCCCACGCTCCTCGGAAACCGTGAAGGCGACCTCGATCGGCCCGTGCGGGCGGCGCTCCTCGACCAGCGCTGACAGGATCCCGAGGACGATGGCGATCCCCGCCCGGTCGTCGGCGCCCAGGATCGTGGTCCCGTCCGAGCAGATCCTGCCGTTCGCGTGGACCACGGTCAGGCCGCGCGTCGGACCGACGGTGTCCATGTGCGCGCCGAGCAGGATGGGCGGCGCGTCGGCGTTCCCGGCCAGGCGTGCCACGAGGTTGCCGCAGTCGCCGCCGAACGTCTCGCCCGCGCGGTCCATGTGCCATTCGAGGCCGAGCGCGGCCAGACGGCGCTCCAGATACGAGGCCACGTCGCGCTCCTGGCCGGCGACGCCATCGATACGGACGAGATCGAGGAACGTGTCGACGAGTGGGTCGCTTGCCGTCGTGGAATTTCCGGTGCTGGCAATCGTGTTATGGAATTTAATTTCCATTGGGTGTAAGCTACTCGCAACCCCACGGCCGTGTCAACAGCGAGGTGGGGGCCGCCGCACGTGCGCAAGTGGAGGACCACGATGCCCGAACCGCTCGCCCCGTCGATCCAGCGGCTGCACGCCGCGATCGGCGCCCAGCGCGACCACCTCACGCCCACCGGCCGTCGCATCGCCGCCTACCTCCTCGAACACCCGGAGGACGTGGCGCTGTTCTCGGTGCAGGAGTTGGCCACGGAGCTGCATACAGGCCCCGCCTCGATCATCCGCACCGTCCAGAAGCTCGGGTACACCGGCCTTGCGGAGCTGAAGAAGGCGCTGCGCCGCACCTTGCAACGGGGACGCTCGCCGCTGGAGCAGTTCGGCATGAGCCTCGATGACGCCGGCGGTGAGGTGCCGCCTGCGGTTGCGGCCATCGCGAAGCGGGAGGCGCGCAACATCGCCGACACGATGCGGGCGTTCGACGAGCGGGCGTTTCGCGGGGCGGTCGACGCCCTCGCACGCGCACAGATCGTCTACGTGCTCGGCGTCGGCGTTTCGGCCCACCTGGCGGGGCTCGCGGCGTTCGTCCTCCAGCACGTCGGGCTGCGGAGCTTCGCCCTGCAGCACACCGGCCTCAGACTGTCGGAGCAGTTGATCCGAGCCGGCAAGCGAGACGCATTGCTCGCCTTTTCCTTCCCGCCGTACTCGGCCCAGACCATCGAGGCCTCCCGCCTCGCCAGGGAGCAGGGCGTCTCGGTGGTGGCGATCACGAACCATGCCGTGGCGCCGATCGCGGCGTGTTGCGGCGTGCTCCTCGTCGCGAAGACGGACTCGCTCACGCCCTCGAACTCGATGTCGGCGCCACTCGTGATGGTGCACGGCCTCGCCGCTGCCATCGCGCAGCGCGTCCGCCCGCGCTCCCTCAAGGCGATCAAGACGACGCTTTCGATCAGGGTGGACGACTGATGCCAGGCGACTCCGCGGCGGCGACCAGCGGGTCGGCGACGGCCTTCCCGCGGGTATTCTGGACCGCCAACCTCCTGGAGCTGCTGGAGCGGGCGGCGTTCTACGGCTTCTACATCTCGATCACGCTCTTCCTCACCGACGTGGTTGGGTTCAGCGACCGCGAGACCGGCGTGGTGGCCGGTGTCTTCGTCGGCGTCCTCTATTTCCTCACGCCGTTCGTTGGCGCCCTGTCGGACCGCATGGGGTATCGGCGCGCCATGGTGCTGGCGTTCTCGCTCCTGGCGACCGGGTACGCCCTGATGGCCGTCTTCCACGGCCGCGCCGCGGTGGTCGGCGCCCTGATGCTGA
>JAJXYI010000169.1 GCA_021780625.1 bacterium
CGCGCTGCGGGGGCTGGCGGCGCTGGTCATTGGTCCGCTTGTTTCGCTGCGCGCCGGAGTCGTGGAGCCGCTCCGCGCGACGCTCGGGGCGGGGTCGGCAGCCTGGCTGGGCGGCCTGGCGGTCGCACTCGGAGTCGCCGGCGGCCTGGCCTGGGCGGGCCGCGCGGGACGGCGCGAGCCTGGCACCGGCGGAGGTCGTACACTGCAGGTGGCGGTTGCGGGCGCACTTGCCTGGCCGGCGAGCTATGGGCTGTGCATCCGACCCGACAATTTTCCCCCGACCGCCGTGATCGGGCGGCTGAGCGGAGTGCACGTAGCCGGGTCGGTGGGCGCCGCGCTGCTTGCGGGCGCGCTCGTCGAATTTCTGGCCACGAGGGTTTCCGGACGGCGCGCGAGAATGGCCCTCGCGACGGCGGCGGCCGCGGCCTTCGGCCTGATGGTCGTGCGCGGAATCCGGATACAGCGCGACGACTACGTGACGCACTGGCGCGAGCAGCAGCGGTTCTGGACCCGGCTGGTCTCGCTGGTGCCGGACCTGAGGGACGGCGAACCCGTGCTCCTGGACATCCGGGGGCCGGCGGGGGTGTTTCCCGAGACGCCGGGATTCCCGCGCTTCGGACTGGTGAACTACGCGCCGGTGACCCTGCACCGGATCATCCGGCATCCGGCGGACTGGAAGGTCGTGCCTCGGGTGTTCTGCCTCTACGACGGGTGTCCGGCGTATCCGCAGGCGGACGGCGTCCTGCTCAAGACGCCCTTCTGGTTCTGGGACGGCCTGTGGCCTGTGGTGCAGGACGGGCATTTCATCCTTCTGTGCGAGCGCGGCGGAAGGCTGGTGCGCAGCGACGCTCCGGTGGACCTGGCGGGGCGGGAGCTGCATCCGCGTCCGCTTGATCCCGGCGTCCACACGGTCGCCCCGAACCGCCTCATGCGGGCGCTGTATGAACGCCAATCACACGCCGGTGATTGAACCACAGCGCGCCAGCGCCGCAACCAAATCGCCCTGAAGAATTGGCCACAAGAAACACCAAGTTTCCGCGGCTTCGGCCTTTGGTTGCGTGCGCTTATAAGCGCGCCACGATCATTGCCGGTACCCCTGACGCAGCCCCGGATCTTCGGAGTCCAAAGTCCTCCTGCCTTGTCATGGATTGTTCGTATGGATTGCGGAGCCTCGACTCGGACCCGGAGGTTTCGGAATCCGAAACCTCCCCGCGGGCGGTCGAGCCCGCCCGTCGAGAGCGGAGCCGAGGCTCCGCACTCCATGATTTCTGAGATGGCCTTCCGCCCACAAAATTCATTCTCGATCCACGCTGCTCGCTTCCATCATCAATGGCTTCGACCGTGGCTCACTCGCGGATCTCGGTTGGGACGCCACCGGGAAAGCTCATGGCCTAGACAAACTTCAGCTTTCGGGCTGCGAACTCAACCATCCGAAGAAGCAGCCAGCCGTGCCTCCAGCGCTGGATGTTGGTTGAGCCGTAGGTGCGTTCCCGATACCGAATCGGGACGTCCGCGATCTTGAGATTCAGTCGGCCGGCGCCAAACAGGAGGTCGAAATCACCGAAGGGATCGAAGTCTCCGAAATAGGCTCGATTGGCGGCAATCTTCTCATAATTCGCCCGCGACAAGACCTTGGTTCCGCAGAGCGTATCCTTGAGCGGCTGCCCAAGCAGCCAGCTGAACATCAGGCCGAAGGCTTTGTTCGCACAGAGATTGAGGAACTGCATGGCACGCTCCTCCATCGGATACACGAGGCGCACGCCGTTGGCGAATTCCGCGCGTCCGCTGGCCAGTACAGCGTAAAATTTGGGCAACTCCTCCGGCGGCATGGTGAGGTCGGCATCGAGGATCATCAGGATGTCACCTTCCGCGATCGCAAAGCCCTCGCGGACCGCGTTGCCCTTGCCGGAGCCGGTCTGGCGCAGGGTCTTGATTCGCCGAGAGGGATAGGCCGCCTTGACGCGCTCGATTTCGGCCCAAGTGTCGTCGCGCGAGTGGCCTTCCACGAAGATGAGCTCGGTCCAGGCGCCCATGTCCGGCGTGCGCATCACGGCGGCTTCGATGTTGCCGGATTCGTTGCGGGCGGGGATCACCACCGAGACCGATTTCGACGTCTGCATTGCACTGGCAACCGGCGTCGGACGCGCCACGACGAAATCGGTCAGGCAGAGCCAGGGGATAAGCGGCGCAAGGAATCGATTAAGAAGACGATCCAGCCCGGCCATCGACACTGGCAGGAGGAGGCGGTGATCGTGCCGGATGACCTCCCAGCCGGATAGTTGAAGAAGGTTCACGACGTCCTTTGCTGCGAGCCAACTGCTATCCGGAGTCGGCCTGCTGATGCCGGTCATCCTCGCGAAACGAAGCATTGGACGCCAAAGGTTGGACTGGAAGTTGAGGATAAGCCGCGTGTCGGGCGTGCTCACCGAATGAATTCGCTCAAGCATCGCCTGAGCATCGGCGGCGTAGTTGATCGTGTCCGAGACGATGACCACGTCGAACTTCTCGCCGGGGAGATCCAAATGCTCGCCTGCCTGGACATGGAACCGACCGCGGGGAAAACGCTGACCCGCGCGGGCGACCTGAACTTCGGAAAGGTCCACTCCCGTCATCTCAATCCCCGGAAGATCACCAAGCAAGTCGCCGACGCCACACCCGATCTCAAGCACGCGGGCACCGGGCGGAATCATAAGCCTCAGATAGCGCGCCAACCATCGCCTGTAGGCCCTGGCAGCGGCGGTGGGTCCTGGCTCCTCATCGAAGAATCGCCGAA
>JAJXYI010000269.1 GCA_021780625.1 bacterium
TCCGATGTCATGGCCTGCCGCCAGACCGGTGTCGCGATGCTGTGCTCGCACTCCGTCCAGGAGGCGCACGACATGGCCGCCATCTCGCACGCCGCGACGCTCACCAGCCGCATTCCGTTCCTGCACTACTTCGACGGCTTCCGCACCTCGCACGAGGTTCAGAAGATCGCGATGGTCGATGACGCCGCCCTCAGCGCGCTGATCGACATGGACCGCGTGAAGGCCTTCCGCGAGCACGCGCTCACCCCGGATCGTCCCTCGATCCGCGGCACCGCCCAGAATCCCGACGTCTTTTTCCAGGCCCGCGAAGCCTGCAATCCGTATTACGATGCGGTCGCCGCCCGCGTCCAGGAGGCGATGGACGCCTTTGCCGCCCTGACGGGTCGCCAGTACAAGCTGTTCGACTACGAGGGCGCCCCCGACGCCGAGCGCGTCATCGTCGTCATGGGTTCCGCCTCCGACACGGTTGCCGAGGCGGTCACGCACCTCACCGCCAAGGGCGAGAAGGTCGGCCTAGTGAAAGTCCGCCTCTTCCGTCCCTTCGACGCCGCAGCGATGCTCGCCGCCCTGCCCAGGACCGTGAAGAGCATTGCCGTCCTCGACCGCACGAAGGAGCCGGGCGCCTTGGGCGAGCCGCTGTTCCAGGACGTCGCCACGGCCCTCTACGAGAGCGACCGCGTCGGCAAGGTGAAGATCATTGGCGGCCGCTATGGTCTCGGCTCAAAGGAATTCACGCCCGCCATGGCGAAGGCTGTCTTCGACGAGTTGCTCAAAGCCGCCCCGCGCACCCGGTTCACCGTAGGCATCAACGACGACGTCACCCGCCTGTCGCTGGAGGTCGACGAGACCTTCGACATCGAGACCGAAGACACCCGCCGCGCGGTGTTCTACGGACTGGGTGCCGACGGCACGGTCGGCGCGAACAAGAATTCAATCAAGATCATCGGCGAGGGTACGGACCTCTACGCCCAGGGCTACTTCGTGTACGATTCCAAAAAATCGGGCGCGATGACCGTCTCGCACCTGCGCTTCGGCCCGCGTCCGATCCGATCTCCGTACCTCATCCGCAGCGCCGATTTTGTCGCGATTCACCACTTCCCCTTCATCGAGCGCCTCGACGTGCTCAAGGAGGCGCGGCCCGGTGCCACGCTCCTGCTCAACATAGGCGCGACGCCTGACGAGGTCTGGAATCGCCTTCCGGCTGAATTCCAGCAGCGCATCATCGAACTGAAGCTCAAACTGTTCGCGATCGACGCCATCTCGGTGGCCCGCGCCGCAGGCATGGGCGGCCAGATCAACACCGTGATGCAGACCTGCTTCTTCGCCCTTGCCGGCGTGCTGCCGCGCGACCAGGCGATCGAGGCGATCAAAAAGGCCATCAAGAAGACCTACGGCAAGAAGGGCGACGCGGTCGTCGCAAAGAATCACGCCGCGGTCGACGCGGCCCTCGCTGCCTTGCACGAGATTCCGGTGCCCGGTGCCGTGACGAGCCCCTTCAAGCGCCAGCCGGTCGTCGCCGAGGCGGCGCCCGACTACGTGAAGCGCACGATCGGCGTCATGATGGCCGGCGACGGCGACCGTCTCCCGGTCTCGGCCTTCACGCCCGACGGCACCTTCCCCCTGGCGACCACCAAGTGGGAGAAGCGCAACATCGCGCTGGAGATCCCGACCTGGGATCCGACCCTTTGCATCCAGTGCAACAAGTGCGTGCTCGTCTGCCCGCACGCGGCCATCCGCTGCGCGGCCTATCCCGACGCGGCCGTCGCCGGCGCCCCCGAGACCTTCAAGAGCACCAAGCTCCGCTCGTCCGAGGCCCCCGGCCACCGCTACACGATCCAGGTCGCGCCCGAGGACTGCACGGGCTGCACGCTGTGTGCGAAGGTCTGCCCGGCCAAGGACAAGACCGCCCCGAATCGCAAGGCCCTCATGATGGTGCCGCAGGCCCCCCTGCGCGATGCGGAGAGCGCCAACTTCGACTTCTTCCTGAAGCTCCCGCCACCGCCGCAGTTGCTCTTGCAGGCAAACGTCAAGGGCTCGCAGTTCCGCCAGCCGCTGTTCGAATTCTCCGGCGCCTGCACGGGCTGCGGCGAGACCCCGTACGTCAAGCTGCTCACCCAGCTCTTCGGCGACCGCCTCCTGGTGGCCAACGCCACGGGCTGCTCGTCGATCTACGGCGGCAACCTGCCGACCACCCCGTATTGCACGGATCACGAAGGCCGCGGACCGGCCTGGTCCAACTCTCTGTTCGAGGACAATGCTGAGTACGGCCTGGGCATCCGCGCGGGCGTCGACCAGCTCGCCGTCCAGGCGCGCCGCCTGCTCGATGAACTCGCCCCGATGCTGCCTGCCGGGGACGTCGCCGGCTTCAAGGAGGCCGACCAGACCACCGACGCCGGCCTCGCCAAGGCCCGCGGCCACGTCGCCGCGATCAAGCAGGCCATCGCCGGCCTCGGCGACGAGAAGTCGCAGCGCTTCAGCTGGATCGCCGACTACCTCATCGACAAGTCGGTGTGGATCGTCGGCGGCGACGGCTGGGCCTACGACATCGGCTTCGGCGGCCTCGACCACGTGCTGGCCTCCGGCCGGAAGATCAATATCCTGGTTCTGGATACCGAGGTGTATTCCAACACCGGCGGTCAGCGCTCGAAGTCCACGCCCCTCGGCGCGGTCGCGAAGTTCAGCGCCGCGGGCAAGGACACCGACAAGAAGGACCTCGCGATGATCGCCGCCAGCTATGGCAACGTGTACGTCGCCAAGGTCGCCGTCG
>JAJXYI010000059.1 GCA_021780625.1 bacterium
GACGCCGGTCTCCCACAGGGCGAGAGCGAGTGCGTGATCCCGTCGGTGCTCGCGGGCGATCGTCCGGAGGGCGGGCATCGAGAGACCCAAATGCTCGCCCTGCGGACGTATGCCGAATCGGCGCTGACCTTCCACGTCCCGCGGGGAGCGCCCGGCCCGCAGCCGCACGAGGATTTCCGGCACGAATGCCGGGCCCGACGCGGGTTTCTCAGAGGTGGGCATCCCACAGTTCCGGCACCCAGCGGAATCCGTCGCCGGAGGCCTGGATGTGGCCGAGGGCGGGGAAGGGCATGTGGTAACCGAACACGCGGACGCCCTCGGCGGCCAGCTTGGGGAAGATGTCGCGTCGGGTCGCGACAGCGAGGTCTGGGTTGACGTCGAAGCCGACGGTCCAGTCCGGATGTGGCAGCATCACGGCGAAGTGGTGCCCGAGGTCGACCATGTGATGGAGCACTTCCGCGCCGGACCGGATCCTCAGGTTGATGTGGCCGGGAGTATGGCCGGGGGCGAGCGTGGCGGTGAGGCCGTCGGGCAGCGTGGCGGTTGGAGTGATGCGCGAGAAGGGGATGGCGGCGAAGACCTGCCGGGCGGCTGCGATGCTTGCCGCCTGGGATTTCTCGTCGAGGCGGCTTTTCGAGAAATCCGGTTTCGGCGAGGTCCAGAAGTCGATTTCCTCGGCGGAGCAAAAATGCTGGGCGCGGGTGAAGACGGGTTTGCCTGCGTCGTCGAGCAGGCCGCCCATGTGGTCTCCGTGGGCGTGGGTGAGAATGACCGAATCGATGTCGCCCGGCTTGAGTCCAAGTGCGGCGAGATTATCGGCGACGTTGAATGTGGCGGGCACTGCATTGCGCGCGAATCCGGCGTCGATGAGGATGTTCTGGCGGCCGGTGCGGACGAGCAGGACGTTGAAGTAGAGCCGCAGCGACTGGGAGGGGAGGCACTCGCGGGCGAGGGCGGCGGCGAGCTGTTCGGCGGTGGCCTGGGGAGCGAAGAATGGGTGAGGCGAAGGGATGTCGCGGGTGAAGGCGGCGAGCGTGGCGCATTCGAAGTCACCGACATTGAAACGGTAGATGGGCAGGTTGGGATTGCGGGCCATGGTATTGTTTGGAGAGGGAATGGCGGAGGTGTGGATGTGCGCCGACCCCCCGATGGCGAGTCCGCGGCGGAGGCCGGCGCGGGTGTGATCGAACGAAGGAATCGGCGGGGCGCCCGGCTGACCGTCCCAACAGGAACGGCCGGACGCCGGGTCCGAGTATACTGCATTTCCCGAAAAATGCCGCGCCGCGAAGGCGGTTCCGGCGATATCAGCCCGGAGGCCAGCCCAATTGCCGGCCGGCGAGCAGATGAACGTGCAGGTGGGGGACGCTCTCGGAGGCATCCGCGCCATTGTTCACGACAAGGCGAAATCCGCGCTCGAGGCCGAGTTTTTGCGAGAGCTCCCGCGCGACGGCGAGGAGATGCCCCACATGGGCTTCATCGGAGGGCTGGAGGGCTTCGACCCGCGGTATCAGCTTTTTGGGGATGATGAGCAGATGGACGGGGGCCTGCGGCTGGATGTCGTGGATGGCGATGCAGAGATCGTCCTCGTACTCGATCCGCGCCGGAATCTCCCGATCGATGATGCGTTGAAAGATCGTCTTTTGAGGGGAGGACACGGCTGAGAGATCGCACGAGTGCGGTCGTGTTTACAATCCCGTTTACCGCCTGGAGTCGGGCCTCGACCTGGAGCCCGGAGGGCTCGCGCGGCCCTGGTTCGGCGAGGATTTGGAATACAAGCCACCGTCTCCGCGGCGGATGTCGGCCCTGCCACCGCCGCGCCGGCCCTGTATCCGGCAACCTGCGACCGATGGATGGAATCGAAGGAGTCGCGGAGGGGGGCGGATCATGGACGAAGCTCGACCAGGTGGTTTATGAATTTTTGTTCAGACTCTCGCCAATTGGTAAATCAATTGTTCGCAGCTAATGATTCTTAACTAATTAACAATTAATATTAAAAGTATACTTGTTAACGAAAGCAGTGAGTATCCATTAGGTTTGGTTGATAAGGTAAACTTAAACAAAACTCAGTCTCAGTGATAGATTTTCTTATGGATAGACAGGGGTATTTCCATCGATAGATAGGCATATACCCAAGTATGAAAATTACCCTGACCCGAGGCCTTACACCCTTGACCGCGCTGTGTGCAGCGATGCTCCTGGGGCCAACTCCGCGCCTGAGGGCGACGGATGGCATGAACATGGAGGGCTACGGCCCGATATCCACCGCGATGGGGGGCACCTCGATGGCGTTCGACAATGGAACGGCCGGCGTCATCAACAATCCGGCGACGCTGGGCCTGCAGCAGCAGGCGAACCGGCTGGATCTGGCGCTGGGAATCCTCGGTCCCGACATCCATGCGACGAATCCGGCGGGCCAGTCGGCCAAGTCGGAATCGACGGCGTTCTACATGCCTGCGGCGGGCTATATCCATCGCTCGGGCGACCTCGCCTATGGCTTGGCGGTATTCGGACAGGGAGGCATGGGCTGCCAGTACAGTGGCGATTCCTGGCGCGGGCTCGGCTTTGGCCTGGAGAACCGCAGTGAGGTCTCGGTCGGCCGCGTGATCGCGCCGCTGGCATGGAATATCAACGACAAGCTTACGGTTGCGGTGACGGCCGACCTGATCTGGGCCGGCATGGACCTGAAGATGGCCATGGGCGGCGCCCAGTTCAACGACTTGGTGAACCCGCAGTCGCAGCAGTTCGGTCGCGCCTCTGGGACGAT